>NZ_JBYCKP010000597.1:0-15431 GCF_057473445.1 Acidithiobacillus sp. TH-A36
GCCTGGACAGCTGATGATGGAGAAGCCCTGCGCTGGTTGCAGCGTAGTGGCATTCCGATACTGGCTGTGGTCAATAAAATAGACAAAATCAAGACCAAAGAGCGTCTGTTTCCTTACTTGCAGAGTTTGTCCGAACGCGCTGATTTCGCCGCAGTCATTCCTCTGTCAGCGCGTAAAACCGGGGATGTGGAACGATTGGCTGATGTACTGATTCCGTTATTACCCCTTTCGGAAGCGGTGTTTCCTGAAGATCAGGTCACGGATCGGAATATGCGTTTCATGGCAGCGGAAATCATTCGTGAACAGATTTTCCGGCAGTTAGGCGCAGAATTACCTTACGACACGGCTGTTGCCATTGATAGTTATCAGGTTGAAAACGGACAACAGCGTATTGAGGCGACCATTTACTGTCGGCGCTCAGGTCAAAAAGCCATCATTCTTGGTGAGGGTGGCAGTCGCTTGCGGGTTATTGGTAGTCGTGCCCGGGAAGCATTGCAGCAGTTGACCGAAGAACGTGTCTGGCTGGGCCTTTGGGTCAAACAAAAAGAGCAATGGACGGACGATCCCCATATTTTGCGCGAGCTGGGGTATGACGACTGAGTCCGGTGATCGGGCCTGGGTATTGCACCGCTATGCTTATGGAGATTCGAGCCTGGTGGTAGAGTTTTTCAGCCGGAAACAGGGACGTCTGGGGCTGCTGGCCAAGGGCGCACGACGTCCCCGCTCGCCACTTGCCAGAATTGAGGCGGGGCGACCGCTGTGGATTCGCTGGCAGGGGAAAGGGGATCTGCCCTTATTGGTCCAGGCCGAAGAACTGGCTGCCGTACATCCCCTGAATACCCTGCAAAACCTGAGCTTGTTTTACATGAACGAGTTACTGTTGCGGCTCACCCAGCGCGCTGATCCATTTCCCGAGTTTTTTGATCAGTACGAAACCACTATCGAGGGCTTCAACGATGTCGCAGCAATCGCCTGGAATCTGCGGCGCTACGAACGGCATCTGCTCGAAGCTTTGGGCTGGGCTGCAGATCTGAGCCATTGTGGACAATGTGGTATCACCCTGACACCCGACACCAAATGGTCTTACCTGACCCAGACTGGGGTATTTTGTCCCCGCCATACACCAGAACAAGGGTCTGTAAGCATTCCTGCAGAAGCCTTGCAATGGCTTGATGGCCCGATGAACAGCGCGCCAGCTTCCGGCTATAATGCGCACTTGAGAAATTACCTGGAACGTGAACTGCAGGTCCATCTCGGCAGCAAGGCACTGGAGAGTCGGCGCCTCCTTGCGGCATACTTGCAACGCCATAAGCGTAGCGCATCAACCTGAACCATGAGGAGCATCATCCATGATTGCCTTGGGTGTTAATATTGATCATGTGGCCACCCTGCGCCAGGCGCGGGGCACCCGATATCCCGACCCGATCGAAGCGGCCTTTGTCGCAGAACGCGCCGGAGCCGATGCCATTACTGCGCACCTGCGCGAAGATCGTCGCCATATTCAGGAACGGGACATCGAGATTCTCTGCCAGATCCTGCAGACCCGCCTCAATCTGGAAATGGCAGTAGAAGAAGGGGTAATGCGCATTGCCGAGCGACTGTCTCCCAGTGATTGCTGTCTGGTCCCGGAACGGCGTGCCGAACTCAGCACCGAAGGCGGACTGGATGTTGCCGGACAAATGCCACGCATCAGGGAAGCCTGCCAGCGTCTGGCCCAGGCCGGGGTGAGAGTGTCTTTGTTTGTTGATCCGGACCCTTTTCAGCTGGAAGCAGCGGCGGAAACGGGTGCTCCGGTGGTGGAATTGCACACTGGTCGCTATGCCAATGCGCCCGATACGGCAAAACGTCTTGAAGAACTGGGTTTGATTGGCAGTGCGGTCAATTTTGCAGAAAGCCTGGGGCTGCAGGTGAATGCCGGGCATGGGCTGGATTACCATAATGTCCAGGCGATTGCTGCCATTCCGGGTATTCGTGAGTTGAATATTGGTCATGCCATTGTTTCCCATGCAGTATTTAGCGGTCTTGGTGCCGCTGTGACGGAAATGAAGCGATTGATGCTTGAGGCCCGTGGATGATTGTCGGAATGGGTACAGATATTGTGGCTGTGGACCGCATGGCCCGTTTGCACGCCCGCTATGGTCTGCGTCTGAATGAACGCATTCTGGGCCCTCTGGAGCGTGCTGATCTGCCTGATGAAGCGGCTGCTGCTGCGGCTTTTCTGGCACGTCGGTTTGCCGCAAAGGAAGCGGCCTATAAGGCGCTGGGAAGCGGTCTGGGTGAAGGTATGCGCTGGTCGGACGTACAGGTTACCCACGACGCTGCCGGCCGGCCGCAATTGCTGATGCAGGGGAAATCCGGAGAATTGCTGGCGCAATGGGGAAGGGAGGTGCGTACCTGGCTTTCCATCAGTGATGAACGGCGTTATGCCACTGCGGTGGTCATTCTGGAATTGGGAGCCTAACGCATGAAAGTAACGGTTGTCGGAACCGGATATGTGGGTCTGGTCACTGGAGCCTGCCTTGCCCAGGTCGGTAATCAGGTGCTTTGTGTGGATATCGATGCGGATAAGGTAGCGCGTTTGCGTCAGGCTGAAGTCCCCATATACGAACCCGACTTGCCGGGCATTGTGCAGGATGGGGTCAAAAGTGGAAGACTGCAGTTTACGACGGATATTGCTGCAGGTGTTGCGCATGGCAACTTTGTATTCATTGCGGTAGGCACCCCACCCGAAGAAGACGGCTCTGCGGACCTGCGTCATGTTCTGGCTGTTGCGGGTGAAATTGGTCAGCATCTGCAAAATCCGGTGATTGTCATCAACAAATCCACGGTTCCGGTGGGAACCGCGCGCAAAGTACAGGATCATATTGCGGCCGCCCTGACAAAGCGCGGGGTGGATATCCCTTTCGTGGTGGTCTCCAACCCGGAGTTTTTGAAAGAAGGTGCGGCGGTAGCGGATTTCATGAAACCAGACCGGATTGTGGTGGGTACCGATGATCCCGTTGCTGCCGAAAAAATGCGCGCGCTCTATGCACCCTTTAACCGTAATCATGACCGCCTCATCATCATGGATCCACCTTCCGCCGAACTGACCAAATATGCTGCCAATGTCATGTTGGCCACCAAAATTTCGTTGATGAACGAACTGGCTGGGCTGGCCGAATGTGTGGGTGCGGATATTGAACAGGTACGTCGGGGCATTGGTGCGGACCCCCGCATTGGTTATTCGTTTATTTATCCAGGCTGTGGTTATGGGGGGTCCTGTTTTCCCAAGGATGTACGCGCCCTGGAGTACAGCGCCAGGCAACATGATTTTGACGCCCCGCTGCTTACGGCAGTAGAAGCCGTCAATAATCGCCAGAAACAGATTCTGGAAAAAAAACTGGTAGCCGTCCTCGGCGAAGACCTGAAAGGAAAAAAAATTGCCATATGGGGCCTGGCCTTCAAACCCAATACCGACGATTTGCGCGAAGCCCCCAGCCGGGCACTGATTGCGGGTATCCTGAAAAGAGGTGGCACAGTGCAGGCCTATGATCCTGTAGCCATGGATGAGGTTGGGCGGGTGTACGCCGGGGAGTCAGCACTGACCCTTTGCGTCGATCCTTATGCGGCCTGCGAGGGCGCGGATGCCCTGGTTATCTGTACGGAATGGCAGGAGTTTCGCAGTCCGGATTTTGCTGAAATGCGTCGGCTTCTCCGTCAGGCGGTCATTGTCGACGGCCGCAATATTTATGAACCGACGGTACTGCGGGCAGAGGGTTTCGTCTATTCTGCCATTGGACGGCCTTGATATGTTAAATGCACTGGATAATCTCGCTCAGGCCCGGGTCGCCATCATTGGCGACGTGATGCTGGATCGTTACTGGTTTGGCAAGGTCGATCGTATTTCGCCGGAAGCGCCGGTGCCCGTAGTACAGGTTCGTCGTGAAGAAGAGCGTCCGGGCGGGGCTGCCAACGTTGCGCTGAATGTGCTTTCCCTGGGAGCTGAGGCGCATTTGCTGGCGCCAGTCGGCGAGGATGCTGCGGGGGCTCAGCTGACCCGCCTTCTTGAGCAGGCGGGTGTCAAAACCCGACTGATCGCAGATGCCAGTTACCCGACTACGGTGAAATTGCGGGTCATTGGCCATCAACAGCAGTTGCTGCGCATGGATTTTGAGTCACAGCCCAGCTCCGAGCATGGGGAAAACATGCGCGCCATGGCCCATGAAATATTGACGGGTGCGGGTGCCTTGCTGCTTTCCGATTATGGAAAAGGGGCCTTGCAGGCGGTCGAATCCCTGATTGCGTCCGGACGGGCTGCAGGCCTGCCGGTGCTGATTGATCCCAAAGGACGGGATTACCGTCCTTATGCCGGAGCCACCATTATTACGCCCAACCTGAGTGAATTTCAGGCAGTGGCAGGGACCTGGACGAGTGAAGAACAATTTCTGGCGCTGGGCCGGGAATGGCGCCAGAAATTGCAGCTGGAAGCGCTTCTGGTCACACGCGGCGAGGAGGGGATGACCCTGTTCACCGAAAATGCCATTCATCATCATCCCGCCCGGGCGCGTGAAGTGTTTGATGTGACCGGTGCCGGGGATACGGTCATTGCCACCCTGGCGACGGCCCTGGCCGCCGGATGGCCCATGGATCAGTCGGTAGAACTGGCTAACCGGGCGGCAGGTATTGTGGTCGGCAAGCTGGGGGCGGCCGTTGTCAGTTGCGAAGAACTGGCTGCCCAGGGCGGCGAATGAAGCAAGACTCCGATTCTTCAGGCGTGCCACGTCTGCCCGTACCCAAATTGCTGCAGCGGCGCATTGGCCGTGCGGTAGCTGATTTTCGCATGATCCAGCCCGGTGACCGCATACTTTTGGCGCTTTCTGGGGGTAAGGATTCGCTCACGTTGCTGCACATGCTCCGTGCCATGCAGCGGCAATTTTCGGTGCCCTTTGAGCTGGGGGTGGCGACTGTTGACCCCATGAGTCCCGACTACGATCCGCAAGTACTGCTGCCTTACATGGAATCTCTCGATATTCCTTATTTTCTGGAGCGACAGGATATTTACGAGCGGGCCAAAAAGCATCTGTTGCGCCCCTCCTACTGCAGCTTTTGTGCGCGCATGCGCCGGGGAGTTCTTTATCGCTGCGCCCGCCGCGAAGGTTACAATGTTCTCGCTTTGGGGCAGCATCTCGATGATTTTGCCGAAAGCTTTTTCATGTCCATGTTCTATAATGGCGAAATGCGGACCATGAAAGCCCATTATCGCGTCAGGGAAGGGGATTTACGGGTTATTCGTCCGCTGGTGTATTGTCGCGAACGGCAGATGCGCCAGCATGCTGAAGAACAAAAATTACCTGTCATTTATGAGAACTGTCCGGCCTGTTTTGGCAAACCCACAGAACGTCAACACATGAAAGAACTGCTGGCGCAACAGGAAGCCCATGATCCGCGCCTGTTCAGGCAGCTTCAGCGCGCCTTGCAGCCGCTGATGGGAACGGGTCTGGAAGATTTGCATTTTGAGGATGAGCATGACTGATTTTTCACAAGTTTTTTACTGGGAAACCCTACCATTACGCGGCGCGCGTTGCCGCCTTGACGGGGTTTATGCCCGGGTGTTACGGGACTTCAAGGGACAGGATGACATGGCCCAACTATTGGGCGAAGCGTTGGTAGGTCTGGCCTTATTGGCCACCACCCAGAAAAATTATGAACGTCTGATTATTCAGGCGCAAAGCAAAGGCCCGCTGAAACTTCTGGTTGCGGAAATGACGGCTGCCGGAGGTATGCGTGCCTATGGTAATTGGGAGGAGGGCGTCTCGGTGGACTTGTCACATTTGCCTGATGCCCTGCTGGCTATTACCGTGGATATGGGCATGGATCGGGAGCGTTATCAGGGACTGGTTGAGCTGCGCGAAAGTCTCACCCTTTCCCTGAATGCCTATTTTGCTGAATCAGTGCAGTCCCCCGCGTATTTTCGCCTGGTCGCTGATCCCCAACGGCAGCAGGCGGGCGGCTATTTTCTGCAACGCCTGCCTGGCGTGCTGGCTGCGGAAGACTGGGAACTGGCGACCCAATTCATCGCCATTGGCTCAGATCAGTCACTGCTGCAGGCAAAACCGGAACAGTTCCTGCCGGAAATTTTCCCCGATTCGGCGGTACGACTGCATACGCCACAAGCCCTGTTTTTCTCCTGTTCCTGTTCCCCCGAAAAAGTGGAACGCATGCTGATTTCGTTGGGGCAAACAGAAGCGGAAGAGACTCTTCAAAGTGAGGGAGAGATAGTGGTGACCTGCGAATATTGCCAGGAAGTATATCGTTTTGGTGAAGAAGACGTGGCCTTGATGTTTGCGCCGGAACATCCTCTGCACTGATTTTTGTGTCCCCTGAGGAGAATTTCCTGATTGGTGCTCTGGCTGCTTCTACGTTATGATTGCCAATCCTCAGTGACGACTGACTGACAGAAACTTTGTCTGTCATATCCAGTCTAACAGAGGGTATAGGGGGCGACCGGCTTCGACGCAGGTCGCGAAGCCTTCGGTGCATGCAGAGCTGCGGTTTGCTCTTAAAACTGGTCGCAGATTCATAATTGCCAACGACAGCAATTACGCCCTCGCTGCTTAAGCAGTGAGCCCTCTGCCCGGATTTGTTCGTGGATCCGGAGTCGAAAGACGCGCGGAGGGTCATAAAACACGGAATCGGGTCTGTTCTAGTCTGTGGAACCGATCCTAAACTAAAGCAGAATCGCCGTAGCATCATCCTGTTTGTCGGAGGGTGGCGCGGTTAAAGCCAATAGACAAACTACGCATGTAGATCCGGTGGTCTAGGTACTGCGGACGCGGGTTCAATTCCCGCCGCCTCCACCAATGACGTTAAGTAAGCCCCAGATTTTAAGGGGCTTTATTTTTTACAGCTTGGCTGCGTCTTACTTTTGGCTCTCGGTTAACAGTATTCCATCGGTAGTTGGTGAGGGCCAGTGTGAGGAATATCTTGTCAGGACGATGTCAGGACAACTACAATGAGGGCATTCAAGATCAGTCAGGAGGGGCACCATGAGCACTCTGAATCTTCCCAAGACCGAGCGTATTGACGTTCGTGCAAGCACGCCGGTCAAGCAACTGTTGCAGGAGGCCGCTCGCGCCTGCCACAAGAACGTAAGCGAGTTCCTTCTTGATGCGGGTGTGACGGCGGCCGCGCAAACGCTGGCGGATCGTCGTCAGTTCGTGTTGGACGACACGCAGTGGCAAGCATTTCAGGAAGCGCTGGACCGTCCGGTGCAAAGTAAGCCGCGCCTGAAAAAATTGCTGCGTGAGCCCGGAGTGCTTGGTTGAGCGGCGGCTACTCGCCTGTTCGCAAGCTTGCAGCAACGGATCAGGTCGACGCCTTCGACTGCGGCCAAGCCGCGCTGAACCAGTTCCTGCAGCGCTACGCACTCGTAAACCAGAATGCCAACAGCGCGCAGACCTACGTCTGCTGCCAGGGTGACGTGGTGGTCGGCTACTACAGCCTCGCCGTCGGCAGCGTCGATCCTCAAGCCGCTCCGTCAAGAGTGATGAAGGGGCTGGCGCGTCACCCGGTTCCGGTCATGATCCTGGCCCGGCTCGCCGTGGACAAGGAGCATCAGCGCAAGGGACTGGGTCAGGCCTTGCTCAAGGATGCGCTGCTGCGCACCGCACAGGCTGCCGACATCGCCGGCATTCGCTGCGTGCTGGTCCATGCCAAGGACGATGCGGCGCGGCAGTGGTACGAATCCTGGGAATTCGAGCCCAGCCCGACCGATCCGTATCACTTGTTCCTGATGCTCAAGGATCTCAAGAGTTTGTTGCGCTGAGGCGGTGTCACCACCTCAAAACCCAATCCGCGCCCGCTGCTCGTCCCACAACAACGGCGTCCCCAATGCCGTATCAAGAGGGCATTCGTGACGTCCGTCTCGCCTTTCCCGATCAGGAAATAGCAGACCGAATCATGCCCTAACCACACTAAACATTCCCGATCGGGAAATCGATTGCGCTTTGTTGTCGACCTTGAGGCAGGCAAGCCCACCTTGCGGCTGGAAAACGTGCTGCGGGTCATTGATACCCTGGGCGGTGAAATCCATTTGAGCGGATTGCCATCAGTTGCGTCCGACGATCAACGGGAGGATGACGGTCATGGCACATGAGCTGGAAGTCTGGCTTTTCGCAGATCGTGTCGGCACGTTGGCGCTGGTTGATGGGAGTCGTGGTCATCCTGGATGAATTGTCGCGTCGACCTATGCTCGCAGGCAAAGACGGATTGCGGCTTTCCTTGGCCGGTGCCCAGGACAAATTGCCAGTGGTTTTCGATGGTGCCCGCATTGGTCTGCCCCTCAATGGCACGTCGAGCTCCCACATCTTGAAATTGTCATTAAATCCGCGCTGAATGATATGCAGATTCAAGACGGAGTGGTTGACCTTCATCTCATGAAATACTTTACTTAATCCGCAGTCATCGCTAACATGCCGCGCTTATGTTTTCCGCTAAAACCAACAGTCTGCATCTTGCCAAAGTGACCGGCCCCGGCGATCGCCTGGAAGGTCCGGTTGATCTTGCTGCATGGAGCCGTCTGGCGGCGGCGATGGCAGAGCTGGAATCGGTGCAGGCAGATATGGATTTGCAGCGAAGTGGTTCAGTCGTGTTGGCAGACGGATATATAGAGGTTTCTGGACAAATTCGCTGTGAGCGTTGCCTGGGAAACATGCCTTTATCCTTAAAGGTACCCGTGCATAGCGGTCTGGCTGAAACCGAAGAGATGGTCAATACGTTGGATCCTGATCTGGACATCGTGTTGGCCGATAAGGGTGTTGTGGCAATGCAGGCGTGGTTGGAAGACGAGGTTCTGCTGGCTTTGCCCATGATTCCGCGTTGTGCGGAGTGGCAATCTGGCATTTGTCCGGTATCCGGACTGGAAGCACTTATTATTGTTGATTAATGGAGATTTGAGACATGGCCGTACCACAAAGTAAAACCTCCCATTCACGTCGTAATATGCGTCGTGCCCATGATTTTCTGACAACCGTCAACCGCTCGGTCTGTGCGAATTGTGGCGCTGCCAAGTTGCCTCATCACGTTTGCCCCGAGTGCGGATTCTACAAGGGCCGTGAAATGGTCAAGAAGTCTGTGGAAGCCTGAGTGACTTGCTGAACCGGCACAACGCGAGGTCGTTCTCATGCCGCATATAGCGGTCGATGCGATGAGCGGAGACAGTGGCCCATCGACGGTAATTCCTGCCATCAAGGATCTGGTGCAGAATTACCCCGATGTCACTTTTCATCTGGTCGGGGACAGTCCTATCCTGAAAAATGAATTGCAACGCATGCATCTTCAGGATTCGGAGCAGGTGAAAATCCACCATGCCAGTCAGGTGATAGGTATGGATGAGGCACCTTCCCAGGCATTGCGGGGTAAACGCGATTCATCCATGCACATAGCCATTGCCCTGGTTCGCGACGGGCACGCAGATGCGGTGGTCAGTGCGGGTAACACCGGTGCCTTGATGGCTATGGGTAAAGTATTTTTGCGGACTATTCCGGGTATAGATCGTCCGGCGATTGCCGCCTTCCTGCCGACTACTACAGGGCGTTTTTTGGCCCTGGATTTAGGTGCCAATGTGGATTGCCATCCAGAACATCTGCTCCAGTTCGCGGTCATGGGCTCGATTCTCGCCGAACGGGTGATGGGCGTAGCCAAGCCACGTGTCGGCCTGCTCAATATCGGGTCTGAAGAAATCAAGGGTAATGAGCAGGTCAAGGAAGCTTCTCTGCTGCTGCGTGCGGCACGGCTCAACTTCATTGGTAATGTCGAAGGTTCGGACATTTATCGCGGCATTGCTGATGTGGTCGTTTGTGATGGTTTCGTGGGGAATGTCGCGCTGAAAACTTCAGAGGGACTGGCCAGCATGATCAGTCACGAATTGCGCGCCAGTTATACGCAAGGAATTTATGGAAAACTGGCTTATCTGGTCAATCGGCCCATCTTGCAGCGATTAAGAAAACGTCTGGATTCCCGGCAGTATAATGGGGCTACCTTGCTTGGCCTGAATGGGATTGTCATTAAAAGTCATGGTAATGCCGATCGCTACGCATTTGCGCGGGCGGTGGAAGTCGGAATTGCCGAAGCCAGGCACCGTCTGACCCTGCATATTGCTGAAGTCATTCAGGAAAACCTCAATCCCGTGGTGCGAAACAGCGCGTGAATAACATTTATAGTCGTATTGTCGCTACCGGCGGATATCTGCCCGAGCGCGTCATGCATAATGCCGATCTCGAACAGATGGTAGACACCAGTGATGCCTGGATTTTTGAACGTACCGGTATTCGTTCGCGGCATATTGCTGCAGAAAACGAAAAAACCGTTGATATGGCCGAGCACGCCGCCCGGCAAGCCTTACGGGATGCGGATATTCAGGCAGAAGACCTGGATCTCATTCTGGTCGCCACTACCACGCCCGATCAGATTTTCCCCAGTACGGCCTGTCTGTTGCAAGCCCGACTGGGTAATCGCGGCGCGCCGGCCTTTGACGTGCAGGCAGTATGTACCGGTTTCATTTATGCTCTGGCTACAGCTGATCAATTTATTCGCAGTGGTACGGTAAAAACGGCCCTGGTAGTCGGGGTGGAAAGCATGTCCCGCATTGTCGACTGGACCGATCGTTCGACCTGCATTTTGTTTGGAGATGGGGCGGGCGCGGTGGTCTTACGTGCAGATTCGACACCCGGCATTATTTCTACGCATATTCATGCCGATGGATCCTATGCTGAATTGCTGCAGGTTCCAGAAGGTCGCGAGCAATTGACCATGCAGGGTAATGCCGTTTTCCGAATGGCCGTGCGCACGCTGGGAGAAATTGTTCAGGAAACTCTGGCAGAAAACCAAATGGGTCCAGAGGATATTGACTGGTTGGTACCCCATCAGGCCAATATCCGCATCATCCAGGCTACGGCCGATAAATTGAAGCTGCCCATGGATCGGGTAGTGACGACGGTGGAACATCATGGTAATACTTCTGCAGCATCGGTGCCTTTGGCACTGGATGATGCAGCCAGGCGGGGATGCTTCAAGGCCGGGCAAAATCTTCTGCTGGAAGCCTTCGGCGGTGGTTTTACCTGGGGTTCGGCGTTGTTGCGTTGGGCTTGAAGTTTATGTTGCCCACGGGCATCAACTGACAGTTTGCTTTTGGAGGAGGTTCGATTGCACGGCTCTATCGCCTTTGTGTTTCCCGGTCAGGGTTCCCAGTCTGTTCAAATGCTTGCCGATCTGGCGTCTACCCATCCTCTGGTCCAGGAGGTTTTTGCAGAAGCCTCTGACGTATTGGGAGAAGATCTCTGGTCTCTCAGTCAGAATGGCCCTGTCGAAAAACTCAACCAGACCCGCTGGACCCAGCCCCTGATGCTGGCTGCCGGATATGCGGTGTACCGGGTATGGGAGGAAGAGGGCGGTGCTTATCCCGATTTTGTCGCCGGGCATTCCCTGGGTGAATATACGGCGCTGGTAGTCGCCGACGCGCTGGATTATGCCGATGCGGTTCGCCTGGTGGCCGAACGTAGCCGTTTGATGCAGGCGGCCGTGCCGGAAGGTTCCGGTGCCATGGCAGCGGTCATTGGTCTGGCGGATGACGATCTCAAGCGGCTCTGTGCCCAGGAAGCTCAGGATAATGTCCTCTCTGCCGCGAACTTTAACGCGCCTGGACAGGTAGTGGTGGCTGGCGAAACCGCCGCAGTGGAAAGACTGGTTGAATCGGCCCGGGCTGCCGGAGCCAAACGGGTCGTTATGCTGCCGGTCAGTGTCCCCAGTCACTGCAGTTTGATGACTGAGGCCGCCCAACAATTTGCCACAGTGCTGGAGTCGGTCGCTTTCCGCGCCCCGAAGGCCATGCTCATCCACAATGCTGACGTGTTGAGTCATAGCACGCCGGAAAGCATTCGTGCCGTTCTGGCCAATCAATTATACAGTCCGGTACGCTGGACCGAGACCATTCGTTATCTGGCCCGCCAGGGTGCCCTGACCTTTGTGGAAATGGGACCAGGGCGGGTTTTATCCGGCCTTGGCAAACGGATTGAACCTTCTTTGACCATGCTGCATGTAGAAGATGGTAAAAGCCTCAAGGCTGCTCTGGAGCTGGTTTGATGGGAAGCACACTGGAAAATCAGGTCGCGCTGGTTACCGGAGGCAGTCGCGGTATTGGTCAGGAAGTAGCCCGGGTGCTCGGCGAAGAAGGCGCCATGGTCATTGCTACAGCGACCACCAGCAAGGGGGCTGAGGCCATTTCTGCAAATTTTCAGGCCAGCGGCATCCAAGGACACGGGGTTGTTCTGGATGTCACGGATGATGCGGCGATGGATGTCTGCCTGAAAAAAATTCAAAGCGAATATGCTGCGCCCAGCATACTGGTAAACAATGCAGGAATCACTCGGGACCAGTTACTGTTGCGCATGAAAGATGAAGACTGGGATGCGGTGATGGCGACCAATTTGCGCGCCGTTTATCGCCTCAGCAAAATTTGTCTGCGCGATATGCTAAAGGCGCGTTTTGGCCGTATAATCAATATTACCTCGGTGGTTGGCAGCATGGGTAATGCGGGTCAAAGTAATTACGCGGCGGCCAAGGCGGGTGTAGCAGGTTTTACCCGCGCCCTGGCCAGAGAAGTGGCTGGCCGTCAGGTGACGGTCAATTGTGTGGCTCCTGGTTTTATCAGTACCGATATGACCGAAGGCTTAGGTGAGTCTCATAAGGAAGCGCTTTTACAGCAAATTCCTGCGGGTCGCCTGGGTACTGTCGCCGATGTGGCGGGTGCTGTGGCTTATCTGTCCAGCCCGCAGGCCGGTTATATCACCGGACAAATTCTTCATGTCAATGGTGGCATGTGGATGGGGTAGGGTAACGTTGGCTTTACAGGACTGCACCCCTGTGGTCCAATCTCGCCGACAATAATTTTTAACCAGCAAAGGAGTTTCTCCCAAATGGAAAATGTGGCAGAACGTGTAAAGAAAGTAGTAGTCGAGCAGTTGGGCGTCAATGAAGATGAAGTGACCAATGAGGCTTCCTTTGTGGATGATCTGGGTGCCGATTCTCTGGACACCGTGGAACTGGTCATGGCCCTTGAAGAAGAATTCGACTGTGAAATTCCTGATGAAGAAGCTGAAAAAATTGCTACCGTGCAGCAGGCTATTGATTATGTATCCGCTCATATGCCCGCAAAGGATGCCTGAGACATCGCCTTTTTCAGGAACATGAGGAGAACCGACCGTTGAAAAGACGCGTTGTCATTACAGGGCTGGGTATAGTTTCCCCTGTGGGGATCGGTATATCTGCGGCTTGGGATGCCATTGTGCAGGGACGTAGTGGTATTGGTCGCGTCACACGTTTTGATCCTGCCCCTTACAGTTCGCAAATCGCCGGAGAAGTACGCGGTTTTGATGTCACCCAATACATTCCCGGCAAAGATGCCAAAAAAATGGATTTGTTCATTCATTACGGCATTGCGGCAGCGATGGAAGCCATTGCAGATTCCGGCCTGAAAATCAGTTCAGACTTTGCCGAGCGGGTGGGTGTATCCATAGGCAGCGGTATCGGTGGCTTGCCCGGCATTGAATCCGAACATACTGTCGTCACGGAAAGCGGTCCCAGACGTATTTCTCCGTTTTTTATTCCGCGTTGTATTGTCAACATGGTGGCAGGCCACATTTCCATCATGTACGGAGCCAAAGGCCCGAACATTGCCATGGCTACGGCCTGTTCTACGGGTACCCATTCCATCGGCGACGCTGCCCGACTCATCGAATACGGAGATGCCGACGTCATGATTGCCGGAGGGGCAGAAGCGGCAATCAGCCCTCTGGGTTTGGGTGGCTTCTCGGCAGCCCGGGCACTTTCCACCCGCAACGATGTACCTGAAAAGGCCAGCCGTCCATGGGACAAGGATCATGACGGTTTTGTGCTGGGTGAAGGTGCTGGTGTTCTTGTCCTTGAAGAATATGAGTTTGCCATGCGTCGTGGTGCCCGTATTTATGGGGAACTGGTCGGTTATGGCATGAGTTCTGATGCTTATCACATGACGCAGCCCGCCGCAGGGGGGGAGGGTGCAGCCCGATGTATGCGTCTGGCATTACATAATGCCGGTCTCCAGCCGGAACAGGTGGACTATATCAATGCCCACGGCACTTCCACCCCTTTGGGCGATCGTGCCGAGACTGAAGCTGTGCATGCCGTATTTGGAGAGCATGCGCGATCTTTAGCCATGAGTTCCACCAAATCCATGACTGGCCATTTGCTGGGTGCAGCGGGGGGGGTGGAGGCAGTATTTACCACGCTTGCCCTGCATCATGGCATATTGCCGCCGACCATCAATCTGGATACAGCGGATGAAGGCTGCGATCTGGACTATGTCGCCTTGCAAGCCCGCCAGCAAAGTGTAGATGTCGCTTTGAGCAATTCTTTCGGTTTTGGTGGTACCAACAGCACCCTCGTATTTCGCCGCCATAGCGACTAATCCGTTCAGTGCGCGTGCAGGCCGTGATGATGGATGGGGTCCCGCAACAATCGGGAGCCTGTCCGGCTGCTCTTGACCGCGCTTTTCATTATGGTGATGGTCTGTTTGAGACTGTCGCCATCATTCAGGGTAAACCCCTGTTCTGGGATGAGCATCTCCAACGTCTTCAGGTGGGCGCGCAATTATTGCAGATGAATCTACCCGGACCATTGCCGTGGCTTGAAGATTTTCAGCAACTGCAAGAGCATGTTTCTTTACCCGAGCGGTACGTTCTCAAGCTGATTTTAAGTCGTGGTTCGGGAGGGGGTTATGCTATTCCCTGCAATGGCTCCGTCGCCCGTTATGTGTTTGCTTCGGACTGGCCAGAGCGTAGTGCAGCCTGTTGGCATCCGGGGATTCTCGCAGATATTTGCCCGGTTCCCCTGTTGACCGGAGCCCCTTATCTGACAGCGAAAACCCTGAATCGTCTGAATCAGGTCATGGCCCGCAATGCCTTGCCGCAGGAATACGCCGAGGGCATTGTCCTCGATCAGCAGGGCTTTTTGCGCGAAGGGATCATGTCCAATTTATTCTGGGTTGCTGCGGGCATGGTCCATACACCCTCACTGGAGGGGGGTGGTATTGCCGGAATCCAGCGTCAGGCGATTTTGAATTGGCTGCAGACATCGGGCATTCCCTGCCAAATCGGGGATTATCGGGCAGAAAGCCTGATCGAGGCCGAGGAAATTTTTTTCAGTAACAGTCTGATTGGCATCTGGCCGGTCAGGCGTTTTCAGGATCGCAACCTGGCAGGCAGCCAGGGTAAAATCAGTGCCCAAATACTGCAATGGCAGGCAACACTCGGGCTGGGTCCATCCTGATGCGGCGCATAATCCTGACTTTGCTGCTGGTTATTATTCTCGCTCCGCTGGGCTATTACGGTGTGACCATGTACTTGCCGCAATCTTTTCCC
>NZ_JBYCKP010000598.1:0-1714 GCF_057473445.1 Acidithiobacillus sp. TH-A36
TTCCCATGACGGGATATTTAGCCCTTGCCCGACGTTGGCGGCCCCAGCATTTTGAAGATTTTGTTGGGCAGGAGGCCGTTGTAGCCGCCTTACGTCATGCCCTGGACTCCGGCCGAATCCACCATGCGTTTTTGTTTACGGGAACGCGAGGCGTAGGTAAAACCACTTTGGCAAGGCTGCTTGCCAAATGTTTGAACTGCGAAAAAGGTATCAGCAGCCAACCCTGCGGAACCTGCAGTGCCTGTCTGAGTATCAGCGCCGGAAATTTTGTCGATTTGCTGGAAGTGGATGCCGCCAGCCGCACCCGCGTGGATGAAACCCGTGAACTGCTCGATAATGTCCAGTACGCACCGGTGGCCGGGCGCTATAAAATCTACCTCATCGATGAAGTGCACATGCTGTCCACCCATAGTTTCAATGCACTCCTGAAAACCCTTGAAGAACCGCCCGAACACGTCAAGTTTTTGCTGGCAACCACGGACCCTCAGAAGCTTCCCATCACCGTTTTATCCCGCTGTTTGCAGTTCAACTTACGCAGGCTGGAAATCGGCCAGATTCAGGGGCGCCTGCAGCAGATCATGCTGGCAGAGAAAATTTCCGCAGAAGATGCCGCACTGCACATATTGTCCAAAGCCGCTGATGGCAGTTTGCGCGATGCCCTCAGCCTTCTGGATCAGGCTATTGTCCATGGTGGTGGCGAAGTGCGCCGTGAGGGTGTGCTTGGCATGCTGGGACGCAGTGGCGACGATACTGTTATGCTGATGATTGCAGCGCTTATTGCCCAAGATGCGGAACGGGTATTTGCGCTGGTCAACGAACACCTGGCGCGGGGTCTGGATGCTGCCGGGCTACTGGACCTGATCATCGAAGGGACGCATCGATTGAGTCTTGCTCAGTTTGTGCCAGGTGTTGCAGAAGGTGATGATGCGGAACTGATCAGTCAGTTACGAAACAAAATCAATCCACTGGTTTTACAGTCCTGGTACGCCCTGTTGCTGTCAGCGCGTCGGGATTTTCAGCTCTATCCAGATCAACGCATGGCACTGGAAATGGCGTTTTTGCGGGTGCTCAGTTTCTCTACGGATAATATTCCACCATCGGCGCTGTCGCCCGAACCGGGGAAAAAGCCCAGTGCCATCTCTCAAGCCTCTACAGAGACTGCGATCACAGCCGTTGAAACTGTTCAACCCGTCCTGCCAGAACTGATTCCAGAATCAAGCACATTTGCGGATATGGTCCGCGAGCCCGCTCCTGAAATTCACAGCGAAAATGTATTCATACCGCCGCAAGCAGTCCATATGAGTCTTTCCTGGCAGGAACTGATTGCCGCATTATCACTTTCACCGTTGCTGCAGGAACAGCTGCGACACGGTCAAGCCCTGCAGTGTGATGCGCAAAAGGTGGATCTGCTCATAGAGCCTCGCTACCTGCCCTTTATTATCAAGGAAAAAGCGCGAATTGTGAAAGCGCTCAGTGACCACTTTGGTCAGACGCCGCAACTCGTCATTAGTGAATTGACCGAGGCGAGCGGCGTACGCAGCGTAAATGCTGAAGCAGAATCTCAGGCCTCCGCGCGACAGGAAGAAGCACAGGTCAGGGTGGCCAATGATCCTCTGATCAAACAATTTACGGAAATACTGGGTACTCAGGTAGAATCCATTACCTTGATGACTTTAACGAATCAACAGGGAGGTAGTCGATGATGAAAGGTGGT
>NZ_JBYCKP010000599.1:0-3572 GCF_057473445.1 Acidithiobacillus sp. TH-A36
ATCTTCTGCATCCAGTTCAAAAACGATTTTGACTTTGGCGTTTTGCAGAACTCTTTTCAGATCCTCTGGAGAGGTGTTTTCCAGCCCTCTTAAATCGCTTTTGGCGCAGACAATCTCAACCTCATGCCGACGGGCCTTGTCATGTACAGCATTCATATCCATCAAGCATCTCCTTTCCATTTTTTCATCACAAGGCTCTTAGCCGGGCCAACAATCGGATCCAACGCCATGATCAAAGCTACAAGTACCCCAAGACATATCCCCATCTGAAAAACGCTCGACAAACCAGCGAGGGCATCAATATGATCAAATAGATATTTGTAACCTGGCGCTATAAATAGCGCATCCGAAACCAGCAGGACCGTGAAGACGACACTGGTAGCTACCACGGTCCAAAAAATGAAATACAAAAGAAAAACAACCAGAAAGCGCGTAATTCGTTTTAACGATCCATCGCCCAGAAAATATGCTTTCATCGCAGTAATAGAGGCTTTCTGCATTTCTCTGCCCCGCTCCTGCTTCTGGGATCTTGTTAGTCCGTTTAGTTTGAATGTCGTCATCCCTCCCTCCTTTCCAGCGGTTCTTTCGGAACCGTAATTGACAAAACCTTCCCATCAGGCCGAATCAGCGCCGGTACCCGGTTGATGCCGAGTCTTTGCGCCAGGTGCGGGGTGATGCCATAGACGGGGTGTTGCAGACGATCTACCAGCGCATTTTCTGACTGCCAGGAATCGGGCAGCTCGCTGACCATCATCACGACATTGGGATAGGTGCTCTCCCATGCCTCTACCTGGGCGACCTGCCAGGCTTGCGCGGGATTGAACACGATATAGCTCTGGGTCCAGCCGAAGGGCATAGCGGTCAGGGGATCGAGGATCTGGCCCTTGTGGACCAGAATCTTTCCGGAAGGCAGGCGAATCGTCGCGGTAGCGATGATGCTGGGATTGTAGGTGTAGTGACGACCGTTCCTTGAATCCGGCAGGGCATCTCCGATCCGCGAACGCACTTCCTGCCAGTCCCGATCCTTGGCCTGCTCTTCAGCTTTTTGCCAGTTAAAGGTTTTGATCTTCTTCTCGAAGACCGAGATCATGTTGGGTTCGGCAATTTTCCACGTCTGGCCGTGAATCTTATGCGGATTCCCTTTCCCGTGATTGATAGCCGTGATCGCCCCGCGCAGTCCATCACCATCCCCGACAATGGCACCCCACTTTCCGTCCGGAGCCTTGTGAATGATGACCGGAGCCAGATTCACATGATGATCTGTGAACTGGATCGGGTTGATCTCGACGTTGGCGGTCTTTTTGTACGACGGCATCAGACCGTTCACCTGGCTGATCATGTCCGGCAGGCCTTCAGACTGGTTAGGCCAGCCCCGGAGTATAAAAACCGTGCTCTCAAAGAGCTTTTTATTATCCGCCACGGCCTTGAACCATCTCCGCAAGATGCTGTGCGGCATGTTCATGGAGATGAACACCAGGGTTTTCGCCTGCATCTCCTCTTTTTTCATCAGGGTATGATCCACATACTCCTGCAGGGCTTTGCCGTGCAGATTGGCGGGAATGACCGGTACACCATGCACGCGCTTACGCAGAAACTCCTGCGCCTGGGCATTGGATTCTGCCGCGTACTCCGCCGCGTATTGCTGCAGATCGTTTTTCGCGGGCTGCATGAAGGTTTTTTGGGTAGGCGTATCCTGCGCGGAGAGTTTAACGCCGTGCGTTTCCCAATCTGGTGCGGATTGCTTACCCGCCGACCGCATGATGCCATCGGATCGCTGCACGATGGATTGTACCTGGGCCATGTTGACTTGTGGCGTAATCACTGGGTACCCGCCGGATTCTGGACGCTGTTGGCCAGCACTTCAGCGGACCCTACAGCGGATCCAACGCGCATCAGATTATGCACGGGGATGGCCGCTTCCATATTCGCCTGTGGAAAATAAATCACCAGAAATGGCGGCTTCATGGGGATCTGGCTCAGTACCGTGTTGTTGCGTGCTGCGAATCGGGATCCGAGTGAAATCGTCGCACCGGCAGATTGATGATGAAGCACATTCAGAAGCCGGTCCTCGCGGCCTCGATTGCCTGCCGAGAGGATGGCAGGGGCCAGAGGACCAATGGGCACGAGCTTCAACGCCATGACGTTCAATGCGCCCTTTTTCTGCATCTGGCCAGCCTCTCCCATCATCGCTCCCATGACCTTGTAGCCCATCGGGGTGGATGGATTGAAGACGGCAATCATGTAATTCTTGGCCGTCTTGTTTCCGACTGTGATTCCAGAAAGGGAAGCACATTGGAACGCTATCCGGCTGGCTGCTGGACCCTTGAGGATGTCCACCTTGCCGATATACTTCAGGCCATAGCCATTGGTCATGTTGTGACCATTTTCGAGGTTGGCCACCAGGCCACTGATCAGGTATTTCCCATCGGGCGTGAGATAGGCTATGGCTTTGCTGCCATTGTATTCCATCACGATTCCGGTCAGGCCGCCTGGCCCCGGAAAGGTTTTGATGATCTTCCCGGCATGATGCGAGGCCAGCACATGCGCGAGCAACGCGGTCGGCGCAGCTATCGCCTGGGTTGCCACGGTCAGCATCCCTGCTGCCAGGAATCCAGATAATGTTTTTCGCCAGGGAAAAATACCCACAAACAAGCCCCTATGTTGTAGTGTATTTAATTATCTTACATGATCTCTAAAAATTCTCCAAGGCACCCTATCCAGCGCAGCTTTGGGTGTAGCAGTTCACGATTGGACCGGAAGGGGGTGGCGACAAAGAAGAGGGAGAAACTGTTTGTACCTGATACCAGGACTTTCCTCCGGTAGTTGAGTAAACGGTTTTGTTGGAGCCTTCCACCTGATCAATCGTCCCACTTGGATTCGGTCCGTACTCCTCCTGTGCTGATGAAGACTGTGGAAAATTATGAACAGTTACCGAAAGGGTATTTTCTCCTGGCTGGAGAACAATAGGTATTTGTTGCACCTTATCGGAATTGTTTCCGTAACCCACCTGCACCCCATTCAGGTCGTACCAACCCTGGTTATCACTCTCTGCAAACCAATAGACGGTTTTGGGTTTTCCTGTGGGATTATCTATCTTCGTTTGGTATGTATAGAAGGCGGCCCCGTTAATATTCCCTTTAGAAAAACCTACAGTTGGCCCTATCCATTTCGATTTGTCGTTTTCAAAATATATCGGGTCTTGACAAGCCTCGGCACTGGAATTCCACGAGGATTGAGTGCATGTTGCGGAGTATGCGGGCTTTGCATTGTTCGGAATAGAACTACAAATTGGTGTTGCGTCCTGAACCTGAGTAGAAAAACTGCATGAACAGGTGTTGCTTGATGTCGCATAACCTTGGAGGTTTCCTTCACAAGACGAATAATACGTCTGGCACTGTGGCGTAGCCGACCTTCCATTACACGAACAATCTTCTCCCGTTTGCTCGTCTGTATTAAACAGATTGTTTTCGCACACCCGCGTATTCGCCGCATAGTGTTCTTGCTGGGCAAACTGCGCTCTGACCACGGCACAGTCTTGATCCCAGTGGAACATACTCTCGATAATCGGCACG
>NZ_JBYCKP010000600.1:0-5776 GCF_057473445.1 Acidithiobacillus sp. TH-A36
CGCAATTACGGACATGATCTGGATGCCATGACGGCCTTGCTCAGTGAGCGGACGCGACTGGTATTTATCGCCAATCCCAATAATCCAACCGGCACGCAATTGTCCGGCGCGGCCCTGGAAACCTTTATTGACAGTGTCCCGGCGCATGCCCTGGTGGTTCTCGACGAGGCCTATCTGGAACTGATGGACGACGAAAATTATCCGGATGGTCGCCAATGGCTGGAACGTTTCAGCAATTTGCTGGTAACCCGGACTTTTTCCAAGGCTTATGGCTTGGCCGGACTGCGCTGTGGTTATGGAATGGGGCATCCAGACCTGATTGCCGTGCTGGAACGCGTCCGTCAGCCCTTCAATATCAACAGCCTGGCGCAGGTGGCTGCGCATGCCGCCTTGCTTGATACCCGGCATCTGGAGGCAACGCGCGTCAACAATCGCCAGGAAAGACAGGTTCTGGCGGAGGGGTTGGATAAATTTGGATTGACAATTCTGCCCCCTGCAGGCAATTTTACCGCCTTCGCCGTACCGGGAGGAGGGCAGCGCGTGTATTCGGCGTTGTTACAGCGTGGTGTGATCGTGCGCCCCCTCAGCCCCTACGGCATGCCGGATCATCTGCGGGTGAGTGTGGGCCTGCCGGTGGAAAATCAACGTTTTTTGAAAATGCTGGGCGAGGTCCTGTAATCCCATGATCGTCATCGTCAAACCACAAGCAAGCGCAGAGCAGATGGAACAGCTGCTGGAGCGGATTCGCCAATTCGGCCTGCAGCCTATGGTCAGTACTGGCTCGGAACGGACCGTGGTAGGTCTGCTGGGCGACGAACGCTTGTTGCCGGAAGGCGCCCTGGAATCCTTACCCGCAGTGGAACAGGTTATGCCCATTCTCAAGCTCTATAAGTTGGTCAGTCGTGAATTCAAGTCCACCGATACCATCGTTGAGGTGCGGGGAATTCCCTTTGGTGGTAAACAAATCCAGATTATTGCCGGCCCCTGTTCCGTAGAAACGCCGGAGCAGATGCGCAGTGCTGCAGAGGCAGTGAAAGCCGCTGGATGCCGTCTGATGCGCGGTGGTGCTTTCAAGCCGCGCACCAGTCCTTATACCTTTCAGGGTGTTGGTGATGAGGGCCTGGACTATTTCCGGACGGCTGCTGATGCAGTGGGTCTGCCCATTGTTACCGAATTGATGGATGTCCGGAAAATCGACCTTTTCCTGGAAAAAGGGGTGGATATCATTCAGATTGGTACCCGCAACATGCAGAATTTTGATCTGCTCAAAGAAGTGGGACGTCTCGATGTGCCGGTCATTCTCAAACGGGGTCACAGCGCCACGGTCAAGGAATGGTTGATGGCAGCGGAATATATTGCCGCCCATGGTAATCACAAAATCATTTTTGCCGAGCGGGGCATCCGTACTTTCGAAACTTCCTACCGGAATGTGCTGGATGTCACGGCTATTCCGGTACTCAAGAAGGAAACCCACCTGCCAGTGATCGTCGATCCCAGCCACGCCGGTGGTAAGTCCTGGCTGGTTCCGGCACTTTCAAAAGCCGCCATTGCCGCTGGAGCTGATGGCTTGCTGGTGGAATCCCATCCCTGTCCGGAAGAAGCCTGGTGTGATGCCGATCAGGCGCTTAGTCCCCAGCAGTTGATGACCTTGATGGATGATTTGCATAAAGTCGCAGCGGCCATAGGGCGCGAACTGTAAGATGCCGGAGATTCCCTTTCAGCGGGTGGCCATAGTGGGCCTCGGGCTGATGGGGGGCAGTGTTGCCAAGACCTTGCGCGCTGTTGGGTATGAGGGTCCTATTCATGCCGTGTTGCCCAGTGCCGCTGCCGTAGCCGCTCTGCAGTCCAGTGCAGAACCTTGGCGAATTGAACTGGGTCATCAGTTGCCGGAGGTATTGGTGGATGCCGATCTGATCCTGCTGGCCACTCCGCCCAAAGTCTTACTGTCCCAGCTGCCAGAGGTTGCGCGCTGGGCAGGCCCTGCTGCGGTAATAACCGATCTGGCCAGTACCAAAAATACTATTGCCTGCCGGGCTACGGAAATTTTCGGGGCGCGCTTTGTACCGGGTCATCCGGTGGTCGGCAGTGAAATGACTGGCTTTCCGGCGGCGCGTGAGGACCTGTATCGTGCTGCACAAGTAGTTCTTACGCCGCTGGCAGGCCGGACGGATGAGCTGGCGCTGGACAAAGTCCGGCAGTTCTGGATGGCCTTGGGTGCCGAGGTGCAGGAAATGTCGCCCCAGGCTCACGATGCAGCGCTGGCAGCTACCAGTCACCTGCCGCATTTGTTGGCATATATCTATTTGGCCGGACTGGCGCCGCAGTTTCCCGGTCTGGAAAATCTGGCGGGTGGCGGTTTGCGAGATTTTTCGCGCATTGTCGATTCAAACCCCGCACTTTGGGCCGAAATTCTGCAGGAAAACCAGCAGGCAGTACGTCAGCAACTGCAACAACTCCAACAGAACTTAAGTCTGGCTGAACAACTTCTGATGGACGAAGCAACGCCCGATCTGCAGTCCTGGCTGGCGCGTGGCAAAACGGTTCGCCAACAATTTCATTTTCCACCGGTGCTTTCTGAATGATTACCCGCTACCTCGTCAAACCTGGCAATGCGCTCAAAGGCCGCTTCCCTGTTCCGGGAGATAAGTCCATTTCCCATCGCTCCGTCATTCTCGGTGCCCTTGCCGAAAACGTGACCGAAGTAGAAGGGCTCCTGGAGGGCGAAGACGTACTGGCAACCATTGCGGCATTTCGGGCCATGGGGGTCCAGATGGAAGGACCGGTAAATGGCTACCTGCGCATTCATGGAGTGGGTCTGCATGGCCTGAAGGCGCCGCAAGCGCCCCTGGATTGTGGTAACTCCGGCACGGCCATGCGTCTCCTGACCGGAGTGTTGGCCGGGCAGACTTTTGCCAGCACCCTGGTGGGTGATTCGAGTTTGCAGAAGCGTCCCATGGGCCGGGTCTTGAAACCACTTACGGCCATGGGCGCCGATATTCAGTCACAAGACGGTAAAGCACCCCTGCTTATTCACGGCAAGCCCTTGCAGGGATTGCATTATGAGATGCCGGTTGCCAGTGCCCAGGTGAAATCCGCAGTGTTGTTGGCAGGATTGTATGCCCGGGGCGAAACCTGTGTCACCGAACCGGCACCTACCCGGGATCATAGTGAACGAATGTTGAAAGGTTTCGGTTATGCGTTATCCCGACAGGGAAATCATGCCTGCCTGGAAGGTGGTGGTCAGCTCACAGGGCAACGCATCCAGGTACCCGGCGATATTTCTTCGGCAGCTTTTTTTCTGTTGGGTGCCAGTATCACCCCGGGTTCGGACCTGCTGCTTGAAGGGGTAGGCATTAATCCCACCCGCACCGGAATCATTGAAATCCTCACCCGGATGGGCGCGCGGATAGATTTGACGGCCCTGCGCGAAATTGGTGGTGAGCCGGTGGCGGATATCCGGGTACGTTATGCCCCACTGCAAGGCATTGAGGTTCCTCCCCATTTGGTGCCTTTGGCCATTGATGAATTTCCGGCCCTGTTTATTGCCGCCGCCTGTGCGAAAACGCCTACTACCATTTCGGGGGCTGAAGAATTGCGGGTGAAGGAAAGTGACCGTATTGCCGTGATGGCGGCCGGTTTGCGCGCTCTGGGTGTTGCAGTGGAAGAGCAGCCTGACGGGGCGGTGATTACGCCTTCCACCCTCTGTGGTGGGCAGGTCGATAGTCATGGCGATCATCGCATTGCCATGGCTTTTGCCATGGCCGGGCAGGTAGCCTCCGGAGATGTTGAAATATTGGATTGTGCCAACGTCGCCACCTCTTTTCCCGGTTTCCCGGTGCTGGCGCGTCAGGCAGGGTTGCGCCTGGAGGTCCTCAACGCATGAGCCGGATTCCTGTGGTGACGCTGGATGGTCCGGGTGGTGTCGGCAAGGGAACGCTGGGACGCATGCTGGCGCATGATCTCGGCTGGCACTTGCTGGATAGCGGGGCTATTTATCGTGCCCTGGCGCTGGCGGCAGATCGATCAGGAATCGCAAAAGATGATGAAGCCGACCTGGTTCGGCTGGCGCTGGAATTGCCCTTGCGCTTCCGGGGGGATGGCAACCAGACCCTGGTGCTGTTGCACGATGAACCGGTGGACGAGGCTATTCGTACTCCACGGATCAGCGCACTGACTTCGCAAATTGCCGTCATCCCGGCGCTGCGTACGGCTTTGTTGCAGCGGCAAAGAGACTTTGCCCAGGCTCCGGGTCTGGTGGCCGATGGTCGGGATATGGGTACGGTGGTTTTCCCGGAAGCGGTCTTGAAAGTTTTTTTGACCGCCAGTGCCGAAGAACGTGGTAAACGACGCCTCAATCAGTTGATGGAACAGGGGATTAGTGCTAATCTCGCGAGCGTTGTGGCGGAAATTGCAGAACGGGATGCCCGGGATCAACAACGCAGTGTCGCGCCGCTCCGGCCCGCTGCGGATGCCCGAATTTTGGATACCAGTGCGCAAACAGTCGTCGAAACCTATACGGTCTTGCAGGCGTGGGTAAAAACCGCGTTGCAGGAGAATTGAAACCGCCATTGATTTGGCATTGAGCTGTAATCAAAAGGGACACCCACGGTGCTCCCGGTACATGAGGCCTATTGAAATTTATGACCACCCCTAACGCTGAAATGCTTGTTGAACCCAGTTTTGCCGAGATGTTTGAAGAAAGCCAGAGTACCCAGGGTCTGAAGCCTGGTGAGTTGCTCACCGGCATTGTCACCCGCGTGGATAATGATTTTGTCATCGTCGATGTCGGCCTTAAATCCGAAGGACCCATTCCTGCCGAGCAGTTTCGCAATGCCGAAGGTGAAATCGAAGTCAAGGTCGGTGACTCGGTGGAAGTCTGTCTGGAACTGGTCGAAGATGGTATGGGTGAAACCCGTCTTTCGCGTGAAAAAGCCCGGCGTGCCAAGACCTGGGTCGATCTCGAAAAATCCTTCAATGACAATGAAGTGGTACATGGCTTCCTGACCGGTAAGGTCAAGGGCGGTTTCACCGTCAGCATTGATGGTGTCCGCGCCTTCCTGCCAGGTTCACTGGTGGATGTCCGTCCGGTGCGTGATGTGGCTTATCTCGAAGGCAAAGATCTCGAGATGAAAATCATCAAGTTGGATCGCAAGCGTAACAACGTGGTGGTGTCGCGCCGCGCCGTGGTTGAGCAGGAACAAAGCGCTGAACGTGGGGTGTTGCTGGAAAGCATCCAGGAAGGTGCCATCCTCGACGGTGTGGTGAAGAATCTCACCGATTACGGCGCATTTATTGATCTGGGTGGAATTGATGGTCTGCTGCATATCACGGATATGGGTTGGCGTCGCGTCAAGCATCCCAGCGAAGTGGTTACCGTTGGCGGCGAAGTGCGTGTCCTGGTCCTCAAGTTCGACCGCGAAAGAGGTCGTATTTCACTGGGCATGAAGCAGTTGGGTGAAGATCCGTGGCGTGATATTGCCCGTCGTTATCCTGAATCTACCCGCATTTTCGGTAAGGTCACCAATGTCACCGATTATGGTGCCTTCGTTGAAATCGAAGAAGGCGTGGAAGGTCTGGTGCACGTTTCCGAAATCGACTGGACCAACAAGAACATTAATCCGGCCAAGGCCCTGCATGTCAGTCAGGAAGTAGAGGTGATGATTCTTGATATTGACGAAGAGCGCCGCCGTATTTCTCTGGGTATCAAACAGTGTCTGCCTAATCCATGGGATGATTTTGCCCAGAACTTCCAGAAAGGCGATCGGGTCTCCGGCCA
>NZ_JBYCKP010000601.1:0-1064 GCF_057473445.1 Acidithiobacillus sp. TH-A36
TTGCGGGATATGAACCAGAGATTCAGCAGCCATGGCTTAACGCTCCATTTCCCAGTCGGGAAGATCATCAGGCTGCTGTTCAGGCCCATGCGCTGACTGGGCATCCACAGCCAGATCAGCCGCCCAGTCAATGGGATTGCCTATGGCCATACTGGCCGCCATTTCGGCACCTTCCAGCACTTCCTGCTCCAGAGAGTCACTGTCACGCGCCTGCTCATCCTCAGCCACCAGTTCCTCATCCACGTTCCGGGTGCGCAGAGACTGCTGCCGGTTTTCCTCCTCCACCTCTTTCTGGCGGTTTTGTAATGGGGACGCTATCTGCCCGCGCAGGTTTTCCGGTACCTGTTCCCGCGCTTCCTGAAGCAGTTGTTCCTGGACCAGCAGAATATCTATCCCTTTCGCCGTGGGCTGACCCCGCTCATCGGCAAGTCCGGCGGACAGCAGTTTCGCCCGGCCCTCGGGTGCCAGTGCCGAAAACCCTCCCTCCAGCGTTGCCTGCAGCAGATCGAGACGGGTTACCGCATCAGCATGGGCCAGTTCCGCCCGTGCGGCCATGTAACGGTCAGAAGGAATCAGGATTTCTTCCCCCTCTACCGGAATCCCGCCCTGATCGGCCAGTTTTCTGACTTCTTCGGAGGCGGGGAACCGCATGGAATGCAGTGGAAGTGCATCTTCTTTCGTCAGGGTTTGCGCC
This sequence comes from Acidithiobacillus sp. TH-A36, assembly GCF_057473445.1. Classification (NCBI taxonomy): domain Bacteria; kingdom Pseudomonadati; phylum Pseudomonadota; class Acidithiobacillia; order Acidithiobacillales; family Acidithiobacillaceae; genus Acidithiobacillus; species Acidithiobacillus sp. TH-A36. Next base: position 695 of record NZ_JBYCKP010000601.1, read on the forward strand.
GCTAGCTCAGATGCCATCTTTTCAGCTGCAGGGACGACCCCCGAATCTGGTTGCACCTCCTTCTCTGGCGAGACCTCCGGGGATTGCTTCACGTCGCCGACTATTCCGTTGCGAGGTGTGATGTCAGGATCCTCAACTTTGAGATGGTTGGTTTTGCCCTGCTCCTGGCCCTTCTGCCATATTTCCTGCAGTTCCCGATTGCGGATGGGAATGCCCAGTTCACCTGCAAGGTGTGCTGCGCGTTCCTTGAATTCATCATCCCCAGTCAGTAATAGCGGTGTACCTTCCCGGAACTTGGCAGCGGCAAGCCGCAAGGCCGCTTCAATCTCACGGTCACCACTGTCCAGCATCTCGATCCGCTTGCCCCGAT
>NZ_JBYCKP010000602.1:0-1355 GCF_057473445.1 Acidithiobacillus sp. TH-A36
CCATCATTGGAGTGCCCCCCTTCAGCAACAGCTTAAAGGCTTTCGGATAGAGCGGATTGCCGTTCCCTGGGCTGACCGGATTGTGCGCATGGACTTCAGTCGGATGCATATCAGCAAGCGGGTAGATCAGCTCAGCCTCATTGCCGAGTGTTTCGGAGGGCGCGGCAACCTGGCTCTGCTGGATGCCCAGGAACAAATTCGCTGGGCCTGGCGTTGGGATAGTCTTGACGGCCCGACCGCACCCCGTTTCCTCCCGGGAATTGTTTACCATCCACCAGAATCTGCTCGTCTGCTTGAAGAATCCCGGTCTGATCTGAGCATCTGGTTACAGTGTATGGCACCACGCTATCGCCCTGACGGTTCGACAGCACAAGCGTTCATGAAGGAGCAATGGGCTGAGCGTTCAGCTTCCAGTTCCTGGTGGCAAGCCAAAACCGAAGCAGGGCAAAATCTGCTTTATCCCTTATGCTTGCCGGACGGCCCGCCCATGCAGGCCAAGGCCCCGGAAATTGCCCTGCAACTCCCGGCATCCACTCTTACTCGGGCGCCATCGCCAGCGGAACACGCGCTCGCCACAGAGAAAAATCGCCTGCAGCAACGCATCCAGAAAATGCGCCACGATCTGCAGCAGTGGGAAGCCCCCGAATACTACAGGACATTGGCCTTTGCCCTGTTTGCCGTACCGGACGCCACCGCCCGAGCCGCCAGCATTCAGGCTATCGATCATACCCATGGGGATGGCAGGTTGCTGGAGATCGCTGTCACACCAGGCAAGTCGCTGCACCAGCAAGCCCAGAAATACATGAAGAAAGCTCTGCGCAGCCAACGTGCCGTTCAGAAAATTCAGCAGCGTCTGCAGGACAGTGAAAAGCTGCTCGACGAATTGCTGTCCAAGGGACAGGGCGCACTCCCGCTGGCGCAAAGGCTTCCGCAAACGCAAAATGCACCCGTTCGACATAAATGCCAGGAGCGAACAACGCGCCGGTTGGCAGAGCCTTTTCACCACACGATGATTGCGGGATTCGACATTTTTTGGGGAAATAATGCCCGGGAAAATGATCGCCTCACCTTTCGTTTCGCCAAAAGCTGGGATATCTGGTTTCATGTGCAGGACCTGGGCGGAAGTCATGTGATTCTCCGCCGGGAAAATGCCAGTACCCTGGTCCAGGAACCGGTTATTGCAGCGGCTGCCCGTCTGGCCTTGCAACACAGCCAGTCACGGGCATTGAGTGCCGAAGTGGACTGGACAGAAGTCCGACATGTGCAACGTAAGCCCGGCGCCGGACCGGGTCAGGTTATTTACCGCCATTTTCAGACTATTCGGGTACGCCGCGACGCACACGATGACCTCTGAT
>NZ_JBYCKP010000603.1:0-2574 GCF_057473445.1 Acidithiobacillus sp. TH-A36
TAAGCCCACGAAGTATCCGGCGCTGGAGTCAGGGAGAGTCCGGGGCAAAGAGGAACCTGAAACTGGCTCTGGAAATCCGCAATCGCGGGTGGAAACGGTAGCCAAAGAAAAACCCCAAAGCCGAAGCGTTGGGGTGTGGGTGGATAGATTAGGAATCATAAATAAACTACATGGACTTTTTGTTTGGTGAGATGACGTAATTCCATTCCCCATGGAAGTTATCGCGATCAATTTGGATGGTAGCGAATTCAGCGTCAGTGACTTTGATACCCCTGGGGTAGGGTGTAGGATCAATGGCGGCGTACACTTTCAAGCCTTTGCTGGTGGTTGTAGCCGCGATCAAATTGACAATGACTTCGTGACTCACCAAAGGGCGCCCCCGCCAATTCATGCTGATATAGGAAAACAGACGGTGCTCGATTTTGTTCCATTTGCTGGTGCCCGGAGGAAAGTGGCACACCCGAATCGGCAGATTGAGTTCATCGGCAAGCCCTTGTAATTCCAGCTTCCAGAGGCGCACCCGAGACCCATTGCTCCCGCCCCCATCCGCCGTGATCATCAACTCCTTGGCGTCGGGATAAAGGGGCTGACCCATGCCTAACCACCAGCGCCGGATAGTGGCCACCGCAAAGCTAGCGGTATCATGATCCGTGCCCACGCTCACCCACCCCGCGTTTTGGGCGAGATCGTAAACCCCATAGGGGTTGGCCCGCCCCAGTTCCTTGTCCACAAAATCATGCACCTGGACGACTTCCGGTTCGCCCTGCGGCCACCACTCCTGACCCGGATTTTTGTAGTTGCCAACCAACTCTTTTTTCTTGGTGTCCACCGAAATGACGGGCTGCACTGCGTCCAGTGCCTGCTGCGTCTTCTCCTGTATATACCGGAATTGGGCATCTCGGTCTGGGTGATCAGTGCCTTCCAAGGTCTTGCGATTGCCTTGCAAGCTGTACCCTAATTCCTTGAGCAGAATGCCCACAGAAACATGGCTGATGCGGTGCCCCTGTTCGCCCAGTTCCCGTGCCAATTGCTTGAGGCTCTTGCAAGTCCAGCGCAGCGGTGACTGGGGATCACCGCGTGCCGCAGGATCTACCAAACCCTCCAAGGCCACCAGCAAGTCCGGATCGCGATCCACCAGCCTTTTTCTCCCGCCACCCGATCGACGAACTCTGCCTTGCGGGAGCCTGTTCTCCGGATCCTTGAGCTCTTTGAGACCCGCCATGATGGACCCCCGCGCGACTCCGGTAGCCTCACTCACCCGCTTGACACCGCCATGACCCAGCACCTTCGCTTCTACCGCCGCATATAGCCGTCTCTGCCGCTCATCCAGTATCCCTTCGAGCGCTTGGTGTCGAGCGGCTATCAGTGCGTCTGCTTCCATGCCGCAAGACTATACCCGCTATATAGTGAGTACAAGTTATTTATTTATGAATACTTAGGCATGCCGCTGATGACGGCGCGACTGCTTTTCCTTTTTTGCGGATCGTATAGCGAAAAACGCCAGAGGATAGCCGACTACAGCCACTAGAGCTGTAGCCATCCATTGCCAAAAAACGATGTCCGAACTCATGGATAATCTCCTTGCAGAAAGTTAGTCATCGCAGGCCTTGATCAGCCAAACGACGCTCTTGCATACAAGAATATACCCAACGGCAGCAAAGAAACCAGAGATCCCCTTGTCGTGCTCGAAAAAGTTGTAAGCAAGTACGCCCAACTGAGTGAAACCGCCTGCGTAAGCCAGCACGTTAAACGTGTGGATGATGTCCTCACGGACTTTTTTGTTGAAAGAAAAATTCATGAACGCCCCCTTATTTGTCAATGTTATGAATTCCACAAATAAGGGGCTGGACAAAAAGTATGGAAGCGCAGTCAGAGGGAGGGGATGATAAAGAAAAACCCCAGTCCGAAGCATGGGGTGCGATACGATCTAATCGGTAGAAACTGCATTAGGGAAAGGTTTTTCTTCCCCTTCATAGCACAGATCCCAAGCGATACGCAGATCTTCGATAGCTTTTTCTGGAGTTTCGCCGCCTGCGGAAATGCAGGCACGAGGAACATCCAGAACCATAGCTTCCCATTGTTTTGTATCGGAATCTAACCAGAGGCGCAGAGGGAACCCGTTAAAATCTTCCATGATCAGCCCCCTTTTTAGCATAGAAGCGTTTTCTTCCGTTTAGACTACTGCCTTCCCGAATATGCCGACCGTTTTGCAAACGCTGTACGATCCCCCCAGAGAGAGGGACAGAATCGCCCTCATACACCAAACGAAAGGCCAGTGGATTAGAGGCAACCTGTTCGATGAAGCCACCTTCAGACAGCAACGAAAGGGCGGCATTAAAAAGAATATCCTGCGACATCGCTTTTCTCCTGAAAAAAAGACGCACGAACCCCGTGTTCGTGGCTTAAACGGAAAAAAGCGATGCGCTCAGAACTAAGTTTCCAACAGACTGAGTTCTGGTGCAAGAATAGCCACCCAAAAAGAAAAACCCCAAAGCCGAAGCCGTGGGGTGGGGGTGGATTCAGTGCCTACGCGACCAAAGCGCAATGCCCAGTGCGATGAGTGCCAGGATCGTG
>NZ_JBYCKP010000604.1:0-1398 GCF_057473445.1 Acidithiobacillus sp. TH-A36
GCGCCCGATCCAGCTTGAGGGCTTCCTTGAGCTTGCCTTCCACTTCACGTTGATGTTTGGGAGACTCCATATCAATGAAGTCCACCACAATCAGGCCACCCAGATCCCGCAGACGGATTTGCCGGGCGATTTCTTCCGCCGCTTCCAGATTGGTGCGGAAAGCGGTTTCGGCAATATCCTGACCCTTGGTGGAACGGCCGGAATTGACGTCCACGGCAACCAGCGCCTCGGTATGATCAATGACAATGGCCCCGCCCGACTCCAGCCGCACTTCCCGACTGAATGCCGATTCAATCTGCTGTTCAATTTGATAGCGGCTGAAGAGGGGCACGTCATTATCGTAATGTTTCAGGCGGTGCACCATTTTCGGCATCATGGCGCCCATAAACTGCACGGCAGCGTTATAGGCGCCTTCCTCATCAATGAGGACTTCACCAAAATCTTCCGAAAAGTGATCGCGCAGGGCCCGGACGACCACATTTCCTTCCTGGTAAATCAGAAAAGGGGCGGCACGGGGTGCGGCTGTATCGACAATGGCCTGCCAGATTTGTTTCAGGTATTCGAGATCACGATGCAGCGCCTCAAGTTCTTGACCAATACCAGCAGTACGGGCAATAACGCCCATATTTTCGGGAATGTCGAGAAGTTGAAGGTGCTGACGAATCTGGGTGCGATCATCACCTTCAATGCGGCGGGAAACGCCGCCCGCCCTGGGATTATTGGGCATCAGGACCAGATAGCGACCGGCCAGACTGACAAAGGTGGTGAGGGCAGCACCCTTGCTGGAGCGCTCTTCCTTGTCCACCTGAACAATGACTTCCTGACCTTCGCGAATCAGTTCTTGAATGCGCTTGCGGCCCTGGCCGGGTTCCTGTTGCTGGAAGTATTCCCGGGCAATTTCCTTGAGTGGCAGAAAGCCGTGACGTTCCGCCCCATAATCAACAAAAGCCGCCTCCAGGCTGGGCTCTACACGGGTGATTCTGCCCTTGTAGATGTTGCTCTTTTTTTGTTCCTTGTAGGCGCGTTCAATATCCAGGTCGAGGAGTTTTTGACCATCTACCAAAGCCACCCGCAACTCCTCCGCATGGGTGGCGTTAATCAACATCCTTTTCATAAGTTCTTCTTTCTCCGGCGCTCAACCCGCATGCTCAATCAAGCAGGCCAGGGAGCGCAGCGTTTGTAATTGGGACCGAAAGGCTTGCCCTTCGATGCTAAAATGGGGGCCGCACCTTGTTAGCGCAGCGTCCTCAGTCGCAATATATGCCATAAAAGAATAGAATCGCAAACGAAAAAATGCAGGGGCGGTGAAAATATGGCGGAAAACGGAGTGCGACAGTGGCTGGTGACCGATGCGGATGCGGGCCAGCGTCTCGACAATTTCCTCCTGCGGGTCATGAA
>NZ_JBYCKP010000605.1:0-4450 GCF_057473445.1 Acidithiobacillus sp. TH-A36
AAACGGCAGAGGGTCGGGAGGCTTTGCCGCGACTTTGTCCCGCGCCGTTGTTGTTCTTGGCGAAATCCTGCGCCCATCAGGAGAGCTGTTTGAGCCCATGGGGCGAGTTCTCTCCTGACAGCAGGATGAGCCTTAGAACAACAGGCAAGGGGCGTTGGAGCAAAAAGCCTCCCGACCCTCTGCCGTTTTTTAGATGACAGAACCAGATATTAAGCGTGGGCCAGTCGAGATAATAATTCCGCCCAGTTCCTGCCCGGCAGAATATTGCCCAAGACCACGGCTTCCCGGACTCCCGTCACCTGACCATAGGCTAGTGCTTTTCCTCGCAAGCATTGTTCACCCAACCAGGCAAAAGCCAAAGCCTCAAGCGCCTGACTGGGAATCCCGCTTTGTTCTGCACCATGATGTACCTGCAACTCAGGTAAAGCCGACTGCAATTCCCGCATCAGCGTTGGATTTTCAGCGCCGCCGCCAAACACCAGCAAGTCTTTTGCATCCGGTGTCCATTTTCGCAGGGCATCTGCCACCGTTATGGCCGTCAATGCCGTTAACGTAGCAACAAAATCCGCCCCCGAATATTTCCAGTCATTCCACCATTGATGGACCAGCCGATCATCAAAACTTTCCCGACCGGTACTTTTGGGTGGAGATTGCCGGAAATAGGGGTGTTTCAGCCATTGGGCGAGGGACAACGCCTGAACTTTACCTGCCGCTGCCAATTTGCCGTCCAGATCGCAACAGGCTTCGCCTCCGCTCAGAATCCGGACCGCAGCATCAATCAATACATTCCCGGGCCCGGTATCGAAGGCCTGCAAAGCCCGGGAGTCATCACCGCCAGGGATCCAGGTTAAATTTGCCATACCGCCCAGATTCAGGACCAGACGTGGCTGCTGTGCCTGAAACAGGCGCTGATGAAATGGGGGAACCAGTGGTGCGCCCTCACCACCAGCGGCAACATCTGCTCGCCGAAAATCATGGACCACCGTCAGACCCGTAGCGATAGCTACATCGGCGGCTGAACCGATCTGCAGGGTAAAACCGGGAACAGCACGCGGCTGATGCCGAATGGTCTGGCCATGCAGGGCAATAAAATCCACCGGCCCCAGTTTACTGATGGCAGTCTGTGCCACCTCCGCATAACAGGCCCCCAGTTGCCGATCCAGTACGGCCATCTGCTCGACACTGAGGAGGCCATTGGCGGCAAGCACCATTTTGCGCAAGGGCGCGGCAAAAGGCTGGCTGATTAAACCGGCATAACCCTGTGCAGGAGCAACATCGAAATCCAGCACCGCTGCATCAACGCCATCGGCACTGGTTCCGGACATCAAACCCAAACCGCGCAAGCCGTTACCGCTTCACTACAGGATTCAGAAATTGTTCCTGCTGCGAACAGCCTCCCTCAATGTTCGTGACCGTGCTCACCATGTACGTGACCGTGAGCCAGTTCTTCTGCTGTCGCATCACGTACATCCAGTACCGTGACATCAAAATTCAGCGTCATTCCGGCCAGTGGATGATTCAAATCTACGGTCACATCATCGCCTTCAATATCAATCACCGTGGCCAGACGGGCACCTTCGTCCGTCTCGGTTTCAAACTGCGTCCCGATTTCGAGATCTTCCGGATCATCAAAATCTTCCTTGGCAACCACTTCCACCAGATCCTCATCCCAGTCGCCATAACCTTCTTCGGGCGGAATGGATACTTCAACCTTGTCTCCCGCGCGATGCCCGGCCAGAGCCTGCTCCAATCCGGGAATGATTCCGTGGTGTCCGTGCAGATAAATAAGTGGTTCTTCACCTACAGAGCTGTCAATCAGCTCTCCCTCTTCATCGGTGAGGGAATAGTCGATGGTGACTACTTTGTCGTTGCTGATGATCATATTGGGCGTCCTATAGATGAGGGCTGGAGGATAAAGACTGATTTCAGTGAGAATTCTAGCTTGACTGGGCAGAAACGGCAAAATTTTCCGGGGCCTCCCAAAACTGCCAGGAAGGCGCAAGAATCTCACTGAATGCCTTGATCCACATAGGATTTTCATTAAGTGCCGGAATATATCGCAAAGTTTTTCCGCCAGCATTCAAAAAAGTTTCTTTGCCCTCCAGCGCAATTTCCTGGAGGGTCTCCACACAATCCGCCGAAAATCCGGGGCAGAGGACATCCATTTCCCGAATCCCCTGCCGGGCCAGACCCATCAGGGTTTTATCCGTATAAGGCTCAAGCCATTTAGCCGCGCCAAAACGACTCTGGAAGGTCTGAACCCATTCGCCCTGATTCAGGCCCAACTCCTGCACCAAAAGTGCCGTGGTGGTTTCGCACTGCTGACGATAAGGATCACCCAACTGAATGGACCGCTGTGGCAGGCCATGAAAGGAAATGAGTAACTTTTCAGCGCGACCGTTTTCCTGCCACCAGTGACGGACACTTTCTGCCAGCGCATGAATATAGGCAGGGTGGGCATGCCAGTCCCGGAGCATGCGTAATTCGGGAATATCCCGCATACCGCGCAACACATCGGCGACCTTGTCGAATATGGAGGCCGTAGTAGCAGCGGCATATTGGGGATAGAGCGGCACCACCAGTATTTTTTCGCAACCCGATTGGCGCAGTTCTGCCATTTTCTGCTGTAACGACGGCTTTCCATAGCGCATGGCCAGTTCTATGCGTAACTGTCCGGGAAAATGGGTATCACAATACTGCTGTAAGCCATCCGCAAGACGCTGACTATATACCATTAAAGGAGACCCTTCGGGCATCCAGATGCTGGCATAATTGCGCGCCGAACGCGCCGGACGGAAAGTCAGAATCGGACCATTTAATATGGGCCACCAGATAATCCGGGGTAATTCCACCACCCGCCGATCACTGAGGAACTCACGCAGATAACGGCGTACGGCTGCCGCTGTAGGAGCCTCAGGCGTACCCAGATTGACCAGCAGAACACCAATCATCATTCCTCCTGCAGTTGAATCAAAACCGGCGCGTGATCTGAAGGTCGTTCAGCAGCCCGTGCATTCCGATCGATGGCTACATCCTGAACCTCCGCCATCAAGGCGTTGGAGGCCAGAATCAAATCAATCCGCAACCCGCGATTACGGCGGAATCCTGCCGCCCGATAATCCCACCAACTCCATTCCTGAAGATCACCATGTTGGTGACGCCAGCTATCCTGCAGCCCAAGATTCAGCAGGGCCGTCAGGGCTGCCCGTTCGGGGGGAGAGCACAGGACATCTTCACCCCAGGCGACCAGGTCATAAACATCCCGGTCATCGGGTGCAATATTAAAATCTCCGACGAGCAGCAGTCGGGGCCACTGCTGCAATTCCTTTGCAATCAAAGCTCGCAGACGCTCCAGCCACTGTAGCTTGTAGGGATATTTGTCACTTTCCAATGACTGGCCGTTGGGCACATACACATTTACCACCCGGGTGCCCGCGAAAGTGCCCGCGCAAAGCCGCGCCTGACCGTCGCTTCCATCTGGCCAATCGCAGCGCCCATCTTCCGGTACGCTGCGACTGAGTATCGCCACGCCGTTATAGGTAGGCTGCCCATGATATAGTGCGTGATAACCCGCTTCAGCCAGTTCGGCAACGGGAAATTTTTCATCGGTGAGCTTGGTTTCCTGCAGACACAGCACATCCGGAGATTTTTCCTGCAACCACTCGAGCACTTGCGGAAGCCGCACCTTCAGTGAATTGACATTCCAGCTGGCCACTTTCATGGACATTACTGCGGTAGTGTCGCATTAACACTGGGCCGTAAACGCATACTGTGCATCCAGGCCAACAAATCGGGAAACTGGACCAGAAAGTCCGGAGCCCGCAGATCCACATAACCCACTGCAGCTACCGTCGCAATTTGTGACAGATTCAATACTGGCGCAGATGCCGCGTCTTTCCACACCCTGGTTTCCTCCTGAAGCATGGCCAGCGCCGTAGTCACCTTGCCACGCGCGCGCTGCAACATGTTCAGATCCTGACAATCAGCCGCGTGACGTTGTTCCAGAACCCAGGCAATGGTCGTATCCATGATGCCGCTGGCCAGTGCTTCCACACGCAGGGCTTCAATACGCGCTTCTGGATCTTTGGGAACAATCGCCGGATCCGGACGCAACACCTCCAGATACTGAACAATCACAGCAGAATCATAAACCGCCGAACCATCACTACGCAGCAGTACGGGGATTTTGCCCAGCGGATTGTGGGTGAGGGCAGCATGGTCCTGAGTCCGCAAATTGACCCACTCGACTTCGCAGGGGATGTTTTTTTCCAATAGCACCATACGAACCTTGCGGGCATAGGGGCTGGTTTCGGTAGCGAACAGGCGCATCTTTTTCTCCTTATGGGTAGGCCAGCGTTGACTCTGTTATCATGACTTAAATTATCATCCCTAGCCAAGCCCAGGAATCATGAACTACCAACATCATTTTCATGCCGGTAATGCGGCAGAT
>NZ_JBYCKP010000606.1:0-5184 GCF_057473445.1 Acidithiobacillus sp. TH-A36
AAACAACGCCACCAAAGATGTAGCTTTTGGTACTGGGCCCTGATATATCCACTACAGGGGCAGGCATCTGGGTTACAGTAGTGGTAGTTGTCGTTCCCTGAGCTGGAGCTGGAGCTGGGTTCTCAGTACCTTTAGTACTTGTCTGGCCGTCTAAAGGCGGTAGCGTAAAGCTATTATTGCTGCTCATATTCGATATCTCCAGTATGGATTTACTATTTTTTAATCAACTCGACCTTGGCCCCTTTTTTGACCTGGCCGACACTATAACCAAAAAAACCCCTTTTTATCTCGGCGATTATATCACCATCTTCATTCCGGATTTTTTGAGATTTTCCTTTTGCTATTCGGTAAGTACTCACCCGACCGTTTACTCTTACCTGAGCGGATTTTTCGTTCGTTCGCGTCATTCTGAACAGCATAAAGAGAATGCCCGCTACCAGCACAGCCAATCCTCCAAGCACTACCAATAGCGGCCATATCGGATATTTCACCTGCACCATAATAGGAATGTCAGTTTGAGAAGCGCGAATTTCTGGATCGGGCTGAAAAATTTGCGGCATAGGCGCATCTGGTAAAATTTTATTGATTACCGAGATGAAATTTGGACTGATTGCCAGATGCTGTTGCGTCAGCGTAAACTCAAGAATTGCTGGAATGTTGCGCCCACTAGAAAGCAAGGTCTGTAAGGACCACTTTGGCATTGCCGGGACAGTAAAAGATAAGGTAACGGGGATCGAACTCGTGTCCGGCTGCAAATTTTTTAAAGCTGCTGGAGTTAGCGAAACGGAATACCTATGTCCGTCCAGCAAAAGTGTCGCCGTAGTCGCTGCTGAGGCAATTGTATACGGATAAAAGTGATTTATAAAACGACCGGTGATGGTAAAGCTTTGCGGATGATTTCTAGCTGGCAGAGCAATATTTAAAACGCCTCTCCTTAGGCGTACCCCAGACACCGGTCCAGTCACTCCCTCTGGCACAAAAGATACTGCAGCAACATTTAACGGCTTCAACGATGCCGCACGGGCACCAAAGGCTTTTTTCACATCTCCACTTGCTACCAGATTTTCTAGATATTTCGCAGCTGGAGCACCATACCCAATCCCAAAAATGATCAAACCATGGCTTGTAAAATATTTACTTACCGCACCATCAGGTAGGGGAATGGCAATCACCCTGGTAATCTGAGGGCTGGCATGTAGCATCTGATAAAATGCGGCGTCATGACTATTCAGCTGCTGGCTGTTATCCGGACTGTTTTTATTATTGGTGACCATCCAGAATACTGCAGATTGGCCCTTAGCGTACCGTTCAATGGCTCGGTATAACGCCTGTCGGTAATCAGAATTGGCGAAAACCTGTGGATTATTTGGTAATCGGGCCGCATGAATTTTTTTAACCAAATCACGTACTGGCATTTTACCACAAGAGCCTTGATACAGTGTCGCCGGTGAGAGATCAGGATTGGAGGATTGGTTAAAAAGCGCCAATGCAGATGAAATATCTGGGGCCTTGCAGGACATTTCTACAAGACGTTGCAGTATTTCTGAAAACTGTGCACTCTTATCAGAAAAATAAGGTTGCATCCAGCCAGAGTTTTGTACCAAAAAAAATTGTGGAACACTGGCTGCAGCCCACCAGGGCAAAACCAATAGTAATAATCCTATACCCAGGCGTAATCGCATGTTTTTACCCAGTTCTACCTATTAAAAGTCAACTGACTCAGATCAAGTACTGTGATATCAGGATCTGCGTCACCTTTATACACTAAAACGAACTCTGACCCGACGGGAATGGCGAGTGTATCTAATGGCATTTTCAAACTTGATCCGAATTTCTCAAGTTCATTACTGTCGAGTTGAATTTCTGACGCCTGCACATGGTCATTTTTTACCGTAAGCTGCGTCACAGATACACCCATATTATTACCTTCGACACGGCCAAACAGGCGAGGCAATGAGATAGACGTGTTAAATCGCGCCATCAAAATATGCGCTACCACTTCACCCCCTGCAATTTCCGCCTCCCAAGAGCCGATAGGCCACAGATCCATTTTCTCCATATTTCCGCCAAAATCAGGACGCTGATAGCTGGCAAACTCGCCATTTACGAACCATTGCCTACCGCTTCCGGAAGGATAAGGCAGAGCCGGCATACGTGACTCAGCACCATCTCTGCCAGAAGTCAGCGCAGACAAAGTATAATATAAGAATTCCGCATCACTTCTGCTCCCTTTACGCCCATAGACCAACATTTCTGTAGCACTAGACCAAGGCTGTACGCGAGTTTCCAAATGAATACCAGATTCTGCTAAAATCCAGCGTCCCTGATCACCCTCAAGAACAACCACGCCCCTGCGACAGATCCAGTGCACATCCCCCCCTTCCATGCCAACAGGAGCCGAAATTTCGGATAAATCATCCAGCACCGGAGAAACACCCTCAAGCCAATCACACCATTGGATGGAATCCATATCGTCCACGTTGAGCGTAGCAATACCCACCGCCCCATCGCCACGATCGGCCAGAAAATACACTTGCCCATCAGGGCCCATTGCTGGAGACGAAAGACAAGGGCCGTCAAACACTTTTTTAACCTGAATTTTCCCCTCAGCGATCATGTCCAAAGCCAGTAAGCCGTTCTTAGTTGCAACAAATAAATGATCGCTTGACCTGACAACAGACCACGATCTGGCGGGGCCTAGAGGCTCACCACGCAAGCACCGGAGGGCATCTTTTTCACCCTCCAGAGTACACTTTAAAAATTCATCTTGTCGCGGATCACGCAACCAGTAGATACTGCCACTCCGCAGACGATATGCGAATACACGACTATCCCCGCCGTTCTCCGAACCGGCCAAAGGTAGAATCCAGAATCGCAGTGGCCCGTCACCGGGAACGCTCCATGCGCCGGGTTTATTCTTCAAACTGGATGGGTGGTATCTCTCCGACTTGCGTACACCATTGAAGGGAGCCCAACCAAAAGGGGGCAACCATACACCCTTGGGAGCATCAGCCTTGAGCTGAAGACCACAGGACGGACAATTTTCAAAAAAATATGGTAACTCTTTGTTACTATGCCAACATGTTGTCTGTGGATGACGCAGGCGGTACAGGATAGCGCGGGGTTCGCCGCAGAGCTTGGAAGCGGACTCAAAGGCACTTTCAGGACCGCCCTTCCAAATCACCTGAGAATTTTTAGGGCTTGGCCAATCATAAGAACCATCAGCGGTGTCCGGCATGGTATTCACCTCAAAAACAGAGTGATTTTCTTCGGGCTGCGGCTTCACCCCAATCGCTCTGATGTTTATAAAATATGTCGGTTTTATAGCATTTTCTTATCGACTTGAGCAACCCTTCGAGTCCCGGTTCCAAGAGATGACCGACCCATATCTTCATCCCCTAAGTCAAAGCATTCACCATCGATGACAACCTGCTTGGGACGTTTGAGATGGCGCGTCGCCAGAACGAAAACCACCCAGACTGAACAGATTCCGGATAGCGTATCTGCTATTGATAAGGGAATTTTGAATATCCAGTTGAATCAACCTGTCGAGACTGCTACTTTTTGGCTTCATGATTTTTGTGCTGAACATCGCCTTCCTGATCCTAACTGATGATTGCTCTACCGAGATAATTTATTGATCCGATGAATATCATGAAAAATCACGTTCACGACGCAGAATCTAAACACGTCAAACCTACGCTGTTTATCGGACTGGGTGGGACCGGTGCCGAAATCATTATGCGTCTTCGGCGACGTATTGTGTCTGAGTTCTGGGGGAAAAATGGTGTGCGTCTGGATACGATCAGTGAATTTCCAGCCGCGCGTTTTTTGCACTTTGATTTAGATCTAAGAACCATGTCCGGTACTGAGCAGAGTTCAGATGCCGATCCACTGAGCAACGCCGTCAAATTACTGCTGAACGAGCGGATTGTCGATTTTCCTTATCTGGTGGATTACCTGAAAAGCAACCGAACTCAACACTATCCGCATATCAATAACTGGTTTCCATCAGGTCGTTTGCGAGACTTGCAGATTGACGACCACTATTTTCCTTCGCATGTCAGGGCCATATCCCGATTATGTTTTTACGATCGTTTCACGCAGATTCGTACAGCGGTGGAAGAGCATTTATGTGAGCTCAAGGCCGGGGTATCTCATCAGACAGCCCTTACCCGCCTGGGACTGGAGACGGGTACGGATCAGCGCGTGGTCATCATCGCTTCGAGTGCCGGTAGTACAGGTTCTGGAACTTTTCTGGATATGGGTTTTCTGGCAAAAGCCTTAAATGTTGGCCCAACCGGTCCCGTGGATCTGATCTTGTTCCTGCCCTCGGGTTACAGTGGCGCCAATCAACAGGCGACCGAGGCCAATAGCTACGCCGCGTTGATGGAACTCGATGCATGTATGAGTAATTCGGTCCGCTATGTGCATCCGCAGTATGGTTGGGGACCTGGACATGACGATATTCTCCCCGGTGCAGAAGCGCGGCCTTTTGATTCCATATTTCTTGTGGACACCAAAAACATGGCGGATGTGGTCACCAATAATGTTCGCGATGTTTTTCACATGATCGCAGATATTTTATTTGAAGATTTTATGCCCGGTGATTTCGCGGATATCAAACGCTCCATTGACGTGAATCAACAGCAGCTCCGATCTACACCTTATTATCAGTCGATTACAGATGGTGATGATACTGCGAAGGAAATGTATCCGCGCGCATACAGCAGCATCGGCCAATGCACTCTGGAATCTCCGCAAAATCTGGAGCGTTTTGTCCGTCATCTGCGCGAGAGTCAAGACCGGGTTCGCGCGCTTTTCCAGATTATGGATAACTCCCAGGATTACAGCCCCAGTGTCAAGGAAAATATCGATGGGATGGAAATACATGATGAATTGTCGAGCGATTTGATGGATAAGCGCGCCCATGTCCGGGCAACACTGGATATTCTGGGTGCTATGGTCAGGCGCGCAGAAGAGCAGCAGAAAGAATCCTACGCAATGCGCATCACATTGCCGGTCGCGGAAGAGGTTCCGACGCTGGATTTCACAGATCCTGAAGTCATAAAAGATTGGGCAGAGATCGTCTTTGGTGTTACGGGTTCGGAGGAAATTTTTGACAGGCTGAAGACCCAGTCGGATCGCTTATCTTTTGTCAATAAAATGTTGGATTATGCCGAT
>NZ_JBYCKP010000607.1:0-2317 GCF_057473445.1 Acidithiobacillus sp. TH-A36
CGGACAAATCATTGAGGCGCGGAGATGAGGACGCCCACATCGCCGCTGAAGCACGTTTGTCGGACCTGGTTGCCAAAGCCCTGGATGCCGGGGCCGAAAAACAGGTGCTACGCGCCATCGAGGATCTGGATGAGGCAGGTCTGGAAGAAGCGGCTGAAAACGTGGCTTTTCATGCCGACAATGCGGCATCCTGCATGCCGGTTATTTTTGAGGATAAGGACGGTGAGGTTTTTGGGGAAGTCGAGCTTTTATTGGTGCCGATGTTTTTGATTTCCGAGCCGGGACAGCCACTCCCGGACAAGATACCGGGTGCCATGGATGACGCCCAATCCGTGCTTGCGGACTTGGCGGCCAGTTTTCACCAGCATGACCTTATCGGACCGGCGACCTCCGTTTCTCTGTGTCCGTGGCTATATGCTTATGCGGATTTGCCGGACACTCTATCCGGGCAACGTGCGGTGGTGCGACAATTCGCGGATGGATTTCAGAGCCAGGAAAACCGCATGGTGCGCCCGGCCCACACCTCAGAATCCGTTCTGGGCGAAGACGAAGTGGCCACGGCAATACGCTTTGCCATGATCGGTGTTTTCTCCCCGTGTGGCAGCGATATTCGCGAAAGTCCGTTGCTGAGTGGGTTTTTTGGGGAGGATGATTTGGATGATGACGACATCGATGCGCTGGTATTGTCGGAAGTCCATCCTTCATTGTTGGCCTGGCAGGAAGAAGTGGAGCAGATCCTGACGCAGCATTTGCCCGGGGTGATGGCCGCCCGCATAGGTAAGCCTGACTGGTGGCAGGAAGCGATTCATGCGGGCTTTGACCTGCGCAATATGACCGGATTGATAATGACGGTCGCGGCGGACCGTTCGCCCGAAAATATACGGGAGAAATTATTGGCGACTCAGGCTTCTGTGGGATGTTATCTGGTGGATGGTGTTCCAGAATTGCGTATCGGTATTGCTCAGGACGGGGAGTTTGTGGATGGCTTTGTATGGAATAACCACCAGGATCTCGATGTGGAAATGCAAACAGTGCGGGATATTTTGCTGCAAATAGGGGTGCCGCCAGATCAGATCCGCATCTCCGAAATGCTATTGGGTGATGAGCGGTGCCCGGACAGTGTGGAGCCGCATTTCCCGAACTTTTTTGAGGAGGATGAGGGCCTGGCATGTACGCACAATGATTCTGGTGGCCACATCCTGCATTAGGGCTGGTTGACAAAAAAAGGAGTTAATCGGATTTGGTTGCTCGGCAGCTTTGACAACCAAAAGTGCTAGAAAAAAGCCGACGAATGGTCATCGGCTTGGCTGGTTTCTTGTCTCAGATTATTTTATCAAACCCAGCGATTGGTAAATATTTAAGGCGACCGGATTAGTTAAAGCGGTTAGTCCAACTATGAGGTAAATCCAGAATTGCTGGATTTTTAATTTTGCGCTCAGCTTGGTTTCCAAAATTGTTACGCGCGTGTCAACATGCCCAATGAGAGATTTCACTTCGTTGATATCGTCGTGTGTGGCGACACCCTGGTGAAGGGCTACGCCCACAGCTTTGGCAATGGCCTTAGCCTGAGTCTCAGACATATTGCCTTCGGAACGTAAGGTGTCCATGCTCTCTGTAGTTTCCTCCGCGCACATCCACGTCCGGGATGGCGCAATGCCAGATGCCCGGTACGGGGGTTGGGAGCGGCGATGGTTCCAGGTAGCCCCTGGTGGCAATCGCAACTGGCTGACAGCTTAAGAAAGAAACGATTTGTAGGCAACATTGCAAAGACTCAGCCGCTGTGTGGTCGATGTTTTCCTTCCAAAGCCTCCAACTTCTGAATGGCGAGCCTGTCCCGCTCCCCCACAAAACGGACATCTACCACCCTGGTGAAAAATCCACTTTCTGAATAAACGCGAAATTAGATCGTTTATGACGACAAACTCTTCCTGAAAAAATGGCAGTGTATTCTATTCTTAGCCCGAAATTTTTTCAGGAGAGTATGTTATGCCTATTGTCAAAAGCAAACCCGCTTTGACGGGAGATTGCGGGGAGCCTTTGCTCCCCGATACGGTAGACTTACGCAGTCTGTGCTGGATGAAGCTCGACATGTGCCGACTTCAAGGCAGTGACTTTCGCCATTTAGCGGATAATGAAGAGTTTGGTGCAGCCGTGAAGTTATGGATGGCTTCCATGCACCAGGTGCCAGCCGGCAGCTTGCCCAACAATGACCGGATTATCGCTTCTCTGGCAGGCTATGCCAATGTACCGCGCCGCTGGAACAAGGTGCGGGACATGGCCTTGTATGGCTGGATACCCTGCAATGATGATCGCCTGT
>NZ_JBYCKP010000608.1:0-2175 GCF_057473445.1 Acidithiobacillus sp. TH-A36
ATGGTTTTGCCATTAATCTGCAGCGGGGTTGCCTGGGCGGGTATTGCCATGCAAGATCCGAGGGAAAGGGCTAACATGGTGGTGATGATTGGCTTGATGATCATTTCGGTGCTCCTTGCTAAAGTTCAGGGGGTACTGAACCATTCAACAAGGGCGCGAAAATAAAACGCGAAAATAAAAAAGGGGCATTTGCCCCCTCCTTGGGCGGCGCGATTTATAAGGCAGGTCGCCGAATCGTGGACATAAAATAGTCTGCCTCCATTTGATACTGTTCGATCAAGCAAGCGCTATCATGCAGGGCGCGGCAAGCAGCTGGATGCCAATCCTCCCAGCCGATGGCCACGAGATAGAACAAGTTGCCATTATCAGGGTCATGACGACCGTCGAGCTTCACATACCCGGGCTTAAAGGGGGTAACGCCATGGACTGTGATCGAGACTACCCCCATACCTTCAGGTTCCATTTCCAACTCCACCTCAAAACAGCCTCGCGCCTTTGGCCCATTTTGTCCTGCTCCATCCAAAACAAGCATGGCCTTATCAAGGGTGACAAACAGCACCTCAGCATCATCAGTGGCGAGCCTGTTTAGCAAATCCAAAATATGTTTTTCTTCCAAAGTCATCATGTATTCCCTTTTCGATGCGCCAGGAGAACCCGCCTGATCGGGTGCAGAGAATCCCTGCTCACCCTATTCATTCTGAGCGCGAAATTCAGCCTGAAAATGCTTGAGGGAGATAATCCAGTAATTCGTCTGCATCCTCAGTTATGACGCGATCTTCCAAGTCTGCGTCGTCAAACAAGATGACACCTGCGACAAAGATTGATGCGTGTATCGGGTCGGCCAAGTTGTCAGCGGCAAAATCCTCACTATGGATAATTCTCATTGGATGGCCTTTATGCTCAGATATTACAGTTTTTTTTATCATATCAGCACCATTCATCTTTTCTTTGTGCCAATATTGGTGATGAACCCACTGTTTACTTCTTAAAAAACCATCAAAAGAATCCAGGCTCATTGTTGGCCATGTGCTTTTTCTTTCCAATTCTTCACGTTTGAATTTTTGGACCGCCAATTCAAATTCATGAATGGAAGCGTACTTGTTGCCAAGCGCGTTTATCAATTGGTTGTCAATTTCAGATTTATTCATTTCATGCTCCTTGTTTTTTGGTCGTCCAAGCCATGATGTGTCTTGGTACAGTAGATTATGCTTGTGGTGAAAATAAAAAAGGGGCATCGCTGCCCCTTTTTTGATGACTGGTTGGTTTATTGCATGAGTGGTGATGGGTATATCCCTACCCAGTAATCGTCCCGCAAATCCAGCGCGATCCGGGTGACCTGAAAGGCTAACTGGCAAGCGTCTTCGATGGCCTTATCACTGGCCTTTTCCGGGTCCATCTTGGCCAAGATTACGGGCAGTATGCGGGATGCATAACCGTCGAAAATCCCCATTTTATCAAACCGTTCTCCGTCATTTGTTACTGCTTGATCACTCATTTATGCCTCCTACTTGTTGGGGTTGGGGTTGGGTTTCAGGCTGGGTGGGGATGACGATAGCCTTTATTTCATCCTCATTCAGATTCAAAAGTTCGGGCCTCAGTTTGGCTATCAAAGCCGAGAATTTGGCCTTTTTTTGCTCCACTTCACGGGCCGCCTTGATTTTTTCATCCAGTGCTGCGCGTTTTCTTTCTAATGCTCGTAGGTCCATTTCACATTTCCCCCATGCTGCATGAAGGAATCGCGTGGATTAACCAGAAATACCGCATCCGGTTCTGACGGGCTTCGCGCCTGGCCTTTTTTTGCCGGACCCGTTCTTGCTTTTTCATCCATTTTTCGGTTGCTTTGTCCATTACTTGAATCCTTTGCCGGGCGTGCCCGGCTCTATCTGATGTGGTTGATTGATTAGCCCCAGTTGCCGAAGCTGCCGCCGATTTCAAGGCGAATTGCAGGATTCCCCAGTGAGGAAGGGTCGCTTGCGATGGAAAATGAGGCAGACAAATGGTGCGGGAGGGCGGTTGCAGCCACAAATCCCAAGCCAATATGCCCGCCAAACTCACCCATGCTGCCGCCCATCCAAGCGCCGTGCTTGAGGATCGGAGCACTTGGCAGAGCGATTGCAGAGGCCAGCGAGCGGGCAACGTAATCCCGTGTTGCATAATCCGGTGCTCCGGTCGGGG
>NZ_JBYCKP010000609.1:0-5809 GCF_057473445.1 Acidithiobacillus sp. TH-A36
CAGGCAGGAGAACAGCTATGGCTGGAAAGCATGAGGGAAGTGGCGAAAAGACCTTGTATTGTTCTTTTTGCGGAAAAAGTCAGCACGAAGTCCGGAAGCTGATTGCGGGTCCATCGGTGTTCATCTGCGATGAATGCATTGAACTGTGCAATGATATCGTCAAGGACGAGATCCTGGATGATCTGCACGGTGATCAGCCGGATAAACTGCCGAAACCCATGGAAATACGCAAGACGCTGGATGATTATGTCATTGGTCAGGACAGTGCCAAAAAAGTGCTTTCCGTGGCGGTCTATAATCATTACAAACGTCTGGAGCATGGCGGTAAGGACAATGAAGTAGAGCTCGACAAAAGTAATATTTTGTTGATTGGTCCGACCGGTTCCGGCAAAACCCTGTTGGCACAGACCTTGGCGCGCCTTTTGAATGTGCCCTTTGCCATGGCCGATGCCACGACCCTCACCGAAGCCGGTTATGTCGGTGAGGATGTGGAAAACATTATTCAAAAACTGCTTCAGAAATGTGATTATGACGTGGAGAAAGCCCAGACGGGAATTGTCTATATTGACGAAATCGACAAGATCACCCGCAAATCTGAAAACCCTTCCATTACCCGCGACGTATCGGGAGAAGGCGTGCAGCAGGCCTTGCTGAAACTGATTGAAGGCACTGTTGCCTCGGTTCCTCCTCAGGGAGGCCGCAAACATCCGCAGCAGGAATTTTTGCAGGTGGATACCCGTCACATTCTGTTTATTTGCGGGGGTGCGTTTGCGGGCCTTGAAAAATCCGTTTCTTCCCGTCTCGAAAAAGGCGGTATGGGCTTTAACGCGCCTCTCAAAAAACGGGACAAAGATGCCACTGCCGCCATGCTCATGCAGAATCTGGAACCGGAAGATCTGGTGCGCTATGGGTTGATTCCCGAGTTTGTCGGACGTTTGCCCATTCTGGCACTTTTGGAAGAGTTGGACGAAGAAGCGCTGATGTCCATCCTCACTGAACCCAAAAATGCCCTGATCAAGCAATATCAGAAAATGTTTTCCCTGGAGGGTGTTACCCTGGAGTTCCGTCCAGAGGCGCTCAAGGGGATTGCCAAAAAGGCTCTTGCGCGTAAAACCGGTGCTCGTGGCTTGCGCTCCATCCTTGAGCAGATTTTGCTGGACACCATGTACGAGCTGCCTTCCATGACCGGTGTCAAAAAAGTGGTGGTGGATGCTGCTGTGGTGGAAAGTGGCGGCAAGCCGCTTCTGGTTTATGACGATGCCATCAAGGTGGATATGTCTCATCCTGCCTGAAACAAGCAGGGGCGCGTTGAAAACTCGACCATGCGCCCCAATCTGCTTTCCTAATGATGGTTATCATCGAATTTCTGGAGTGAACCGTGGCGCAAATAGATAAAAGTCTCCTGGTAGAAGAAGAATCCCTGATGGTGCCCGTACTTCCGTTACGGGACGTGGTGGTTTTTCCATATATGGTGATCCCGCTTTTTGTAGGTCGTGCGAAGTCCATACGCGCACTGGAAGAAGCCATGTCAGGAGAAAAACAAATCCTGTTGGTTTCTCAGAAAAATGCGGCTGATGATGACCCCCAGCCGGAAAATATTTATCGCATCGGGACCTTGGCCACCATTTTGCAGTTGCTGAAACTGCCTGATGGAACGGTAAAAGTCCTGGTAGAAGGTACGGACCGGGCCAAGATCGTCTCTTTTTTGCCGGCCGACGAATCACTCCGCGCCCAGGTTCAGGTGGTGGTCAGTGGTGCCGCCAATGATCGTGAACTGGAAGCGCTGATGCGTTCTGTCAGTGCGCAGTTTGAGTCCTATGTAAAGCTCAACAAAAAAATCCCGCCAGAAATTTTGTCTACTCTGGCCAGTATGGATGATCCGGCACGACTGGCGGATACGGTGGCTGCCCACCTCAGTCTCAAGCTGGAAGAAAAACAGGATATTCTCGAAAAAGCAGATACGCGTGTGCGGCTGGAACATCTGCTGGGCATGATGGAATCCGAAATTGATCTGCTGCAGGTAGAGAAGCGGATTCGTGGACGCGTCAAGCGGCAAATGGAAAAAAGCCAGCGCGAGTATTATCTGAATGAGCAGATGAAGGCCATCCAGAAGGAGCTCGGCGATCTTTCCGAAGAGGGCGGCAGTGAACTGGATGAGCTCGCCCGTAAAATTGAAAAAGCCGGAATGCCCAAAGATGTGCGGGCCAAGGCAGATGCCGAATTAAAGAAGCTGCGGATGATGAGTCCCATGTCTGCAGAAGCGACGGTGGTGCGTAATTACATCGACTGGCTGGTTGGTGTTCCGTGGCGTAAGCGTAGCAAAATTACTAAAGACCTTAAGCGTGCCAAGGCCATCCTGGATGCCGACCACTATGGTCTGGAAGATGTCAAGGAGCGGATACTGGAGTATCTCGCTGTGCAGGAACGTGTGGGTAACAGTCGTGGCCCCATTTTATGTCTGGTTGGCCCGCCCGGTGTTGGTAAAACCAGTCTGGGCCGCTCCATTGCGGAAGCGACCAATCGCAAATTTGTGCGGATGTCTCTGGGAGGAGTGCGTGATGAGGCAGAAATTCGCGGACACCGGCGGACTTATATCGGCGCATTACCAGGAAAAATTGTCCAGAGTCTGGCTAAGGTGGCAACTCGCAACCCGCTGATGTTGCTGGATGAAGTCGACAAAATGGCGATGGATTTTCGGGGCGATCCGGCCTCTGCGCTGCTTGAAGTGCTCGATCCGGAGCAGAATGCCACTTTTAATGATCATTATCTGGAAGTTGATTTCAACTTGTCTGAGGTGATGTTTGTCACCACCGCCAACACCCTGAATATTCCGGCGCCGCTGATGGATCGTATGGAGGTCATACGGATTTCCGGCTATACCGAAGATGAAAAAATCCACATTGCCACTAAGTATCTGCTTCCTAAGCAAATCGAGAAAGCGGGTCTGAAAGACGGGGAAATGCAGGTTTCGCAAACCGTAATTCGGGACATCATCCGTTACTATACGCGCGAAGCGGGGGTGCGGAATCTTGAGCGGGAGCTGGCGCGCATTTGTCGTAAAGTCGTCAAAGAGCTATTGCTGGATAAGAAGCGCACCAAAATTCAGGTATCCGATCGTAATCTGGACAAATATCTGGGTGTTCGGCGTTTTGATTATGGCAAAGCGGAAATAGAAAATCGTATTGGCGAAGTCACCGGTTTGGCCTGGACGGAAGTCGGGGGTGAATTGCTGAGCATTGAGGCCGTGGTTGTACCGGGTCGGGGTAAACTCCTGATTACGGGCAAACTCGGTGACGTTATGCAGGAATCCATTCAGGCAGCCATGAGTGTGGTGCGTGCCAGATCACGTGCGTTGGGGATTCCGGCTGACTTTTATCAGAATCGGGATGTCCATATTCACGTTCCAGAAGGTGCGACCCCCAAAGATGGCCCCAGCGCTGGCATCGGCATGGCCACGGCATTGGTTTCTGCGCTGACCGGTATTCCGGTCAAAGCTACGGTGGCCATGACGGGTGAAATTACCCTCCGTGGTGAGGTTCTGTCTATTGGAGGCTTGAAAGAGAAACTGTTGGCAGCACATCGCGGAGGCATCAGTACGGTGATGATTCCGGCAGAAAATGAAAAGGATTTGCAGGAAATCCCCAAAAATGTGCGTGATGCACTCACGATCAAGCCGGTACGCTGGATCGACGAAGTGTTAGCGATTGCTCTGGAAACGTCACCAACGCCATTGCCTGATGAAGGAGAGCCGCTACTGGGTGTCGTACCACCAGTTGGTGGAGATAACGCGGAAGATAAGGCGACAGCTCACTAGGCTGCAGTTATCAGCCTCTGGGAATATGATTATTTTCAGAGGCTATATTATGTTCTGCTATTAACTGGCGTTGTTGATAATTTGCTGCTGATTAATGCGTGACCGTCGCTAAATCACGACGAAAACTGTAAGATGGATAGGGTCTAACATGTGAAATCGTTTGTAGATTTTGTTGATGATCTTGACAAGTGTTTTTTTACCCTGCTATAACCTCTACTAGCTTTAGCTGGTTCGTAGTTTTACAGCAGTATCTGGGTCTATAACAGGAGAAAGAAATTATGAACAAATCCGAATTGATCGAAAAAATTGCAGAAGAAGCAGGTGTTACTCGTGCCGCCGCAGGACATACCTTGGATGCCGCCATCAAAGTGGTTACCGCTGCCTTGAAAGAGGGTGATCAGGTCACGCTGGTAGGTTTTGGTTCTTTTCTGGTTTCTGAACGCGAAGCGCGCAAGGGTCGGAATCCTGCAACAGGTGCAGAAATCATGATTTCTGCTAGTCGCACACCTAAATTTAAAGCTGGTAAAGCACTGCGTGATGCAGTAAACTAGCGCGTCTGGTTAGGGCGGTTAGCTCAGTTGGTAGAGCGTCGGCTTTACACGCCGAATGTCGGGGGTTCGAGCCCCTCACCGCCCACCACCAATTTATTGGGGTGGTAGTTCAGTTGGTTAGAATGCCGGCCTGTCACGCCGGAGGTCGCGGGTTCGAGCCCCGTCCGCCCCGCCAAATGAAGAAAGGCGCCCTCGCAAGCGGGCGCCTTTCTGTTATTTTAAGGTGGATATTTCCTGATTCGCTGCGGTTATATTCAGGTGTAATTCGTAGTCAGAGAGGCTTTCACCAACCTTTACAGTGGTCATGTAGACCAGAGTGACGTTTCGCGAGGATTGTAATTATGATGGATGTATTTCGTAATTTTGGACAATCATTTATTGCCAAAATAATTATGGTACTCATTGCTTTGTCTTTTGTCCTCTGGGGCGTTAGTGGCTATTTGATGACTGGTAGTTCCGGACCTGCCGCTGTAGCCTCTGTAAATGGCCAAAAAATAACTGAAGCAGTATTTCATAAGCGCCTCGAAGAAGCGCAAGAACGTTATAGTCATGTTTTTGGAGCGGCAACGGCTGCTAAAATGGTACAGCAGAGCAGCTTTGCGCATGATGTACTGAATGGATTGATTGATAATATATTGTTGGGCACCGAAGCTGGACGTCTGGGCTTACAGGTGCCAGATACGGCCTTGGCCACAAAAGTTGAAGCTATTCCTGCCTTTCAGGAAAAAGGCGTTTTTTCCAAGGCAAAATACCAGAAATTATTGGCCGCCAACGGGATGACACCTGCACAATTTGAAGGTATGTTGCGGGAGAGTATGCGGCTGGAGCAACTTCAGGTTGTTCCTCAAATTATTGCCAATGCTTCTGATCAGGCAGCTACTGAAGTATGGGGTTGGTCGCAGGAATATCGGGATATAAGCACAGTGACCATCAGTGATGCGCATTTTGCTGTGCAAGCCAAGCCAGATGCGGCGGCAGTGCAGTCATTTTATCAGTCGCATTTATCCGAATTCCATTTGCCTGCTGAAGTTGAAGTGCACTACGTAGTTATGGGACCGCAGACTTTCCTTGGCGCGAACCAGACATCGGCAAAAGATGTTACTGCAGCCGCTGCTTCCGGAAGCAAAAATTCAGAACAGGCTGATCAGGCCGCTGAAAATGCTTTTCAGGCCCAGGTTGAAAACTTTAAGGATCGCCTTTTCAGTAGTCCCGATGGACTTCAGTCAGTGGCGAAGGCGTATCACTTAACCATTGAATCGAGTGGGCAGCTCACCGCCGGAAAACAATTATCCAGTGGTCCCTTTTCTGATCCTAAGGCGTTGGATCTGGCTTTTAGTAAAGCCGTATTGGCTGGTAAAAACAGCTCAGCCCTGACTCTGAAAAATGGAGATTTGATGGCCGTCCATCTGCTCCATTACACCCCGGGTAGAGCCCAGACTTTAGC
>NZ_JBYCKP010000610.1:0-3867 GCF_057473445.1 Acidithiobacillus sp. TH-A36
CCCATTCTTAACACCGTTCGAGACCCCCATTTTAGGCACTTTGAAATGGCGCCATTACGCCGCACATCGGTGGCGCCATATTGCCGGTCAGTGACAGATGGCAAACTCTACGGCACTGACCCCCCTTTCGCTAAGGGGTATAACGACAGTCTGCTCGACTACTGTGGGACATGCCCGATCAAACAAATAAAAACTAGGCAACATAATGTTCTGCTCCCGAGCTACGTTGCGATTCAGGTGTCTGGAAAATTCCGAGATCAATGGGTAATCCCCGCTCGCGCATTACTTCATAAAATTCTGGTATAGCCCCGGTCGCCCTGAAAGCACCGCGCACCCTACCTTCGCTGTCGTAACCCTGTTGTTTGAAAGTGAATAACTCTTGCAGCTGGATGGTTCCGCTCTCGGTCCCTGTTACCTCGCAGATGCTGGTGACCTTGCGAGAACCGCAGGAGAAACGGGTGATTTGTAGGATGACATCTACTGCTGAAGCAATTTGTTCCCGGATAGCCGTGAGTGGTAGATCCATGCCTGCCATCAGCACCATGACCTCCAGACGGGAGAGCATATCGCGGGGGCTGTTGGCGTGAGCTGTAGTAAGGGAGCCATCATGCCCTGTATTCATGGCTTGCAGCATGTCCAGTGCTTCACCACCGCGACATTCGCCAACAACGATGCGATCGGGCCGCATGCGCAGGGCATTACGTACAAGTTCCCGAATGGATATTTGTCCTTTTCCTTCCATATTGGCGGGTCGGGCTTCAAGGGAAACGAGGTTTGGCTGGTAGAGACGCAATTCTGCCGCATCTTCAATGGTGACAATGCGCTCGTGGTCGGGGATATAGTTGGAGAGGACGTTCAGCAGGGTGGTTTTACCCGATCCTGTCCCTCCGGAAATAATCATGTTCTTACGCTGCTGGACACAGACCTGAACAAATTGCGCCATCTCGGACGCGATGGATTCATAAGCAACTAGGTTCGCCATCTGCAGACGTTTTTTGGAAAATTTCCGGATGGTAATGCAGGCACCTTTGAGGGATAGAGGCGGGATGACAGCATTGACACGGGAGCCATCGGCGAGGCGTGCGTCCACCAACGGTGAGCTTTCATCAATGCGTCTACCAATGGGCGCAACAATTCGATCAATAATATGACGAACGGCTATTTCACTACTGAATAGGGCGGGCGCTGCCAGTAGCTTTCCTTGCCTTTCAATAAATATTTCGTCAAAGCGGTTTACCATGATTTCGGTAATGCTTTCATCAGCCAGAAAGTCTTCCAGTGGACCCAGGCCAATGGCTTCATCCAGCACTTCCTTGACAAGTCTTTGTCGATCAATATCCGCTGATGGATTCATGCGCCAGACGATTTCGCGCACCAGTTCACCCACCATGCGGCGCAGTTCTTCTGTGGAAAGTGTGCTGAGATCAATGCGGCGTAAATCCATCTGGCTACGAACTGATTCATGTACTTCCCTAACCATGCTGAGCCAGTGTGCGTCATATACAGGGCGAGCTATCTGATCAGTTTTGGAGATGTCTAATACCTTGGTTGTTAATTGTGGAGGAGTAAGAAGTGGTTCAGCATTGGGTGGATTGTCAATGGAACAAGGTATTTTATTATTTAAAAGAGACGTTGCCGAATTGTCTTTGTCGACTTCTAGGTTTTCGTCGTCAAAGCGGGGCAGGATCTGCAGGCAATATCCTGCGATAACAACTTCGTCCTTTGCGCCCACTGGTCCATAGGCGCGCAAGCGTTCACCATTAACCATGATCGTGGCGAAATTGCTGAGCCCTTCAACATACACTCCACCCTGCTCGAAGTAAGCGCGAGCATGTTCCTTGCCAACGTTCCAGCCTTCCAGACGTAATTGAGCATACTCAGCCTTTCCCATGAGGCATACCCCATCGCTGGGTGCAATGATTTGGGTTCCTGTTTTAGGATGTGATGCGCGGATCAGAAACATGATCTTCTCTCCTAACGAATAAAACCTTTATCTGAGCTGCGTTGGTACATGTTTTCGAGATATTTTGCCTGAGAGGCAGCGTCAATATTTTTGCGTGAATCTGCGGTGATCACGGTGGGAGTAACTAGAAAAACCAATTCGGATTCGTTATCTCTGAAATCATCGGATTTAAAAAGGTATCCAATAATTGGTATGTTTCCAAATCCTGGAATTTTGCTACTATTCTTGGCAAGATTATGATCCACCAAACCTGACATCACCAGTGTTTCACCATCTTTCAGGTTGATTTCTGTTTGACTACGATTGGTATAAAACCCTGGCACACCGCCAACCGTCAGTGAAGGGTCAATGTTGCTCACTTCTGTAAAAATTTTCAAACCAATATTATGGCGATCATCGGCAACGGGTGAAAATTTCAGTCGAATTCCGAAGTCCTTAAAAATCACCGATGTCTGACCAAAGCCGATGGCCAGTGGAATAGGTATTTGTCCGCCAGCCAGAAATTCTGCGGGTTCCTTGCTACCGCTTTTAGCGCTTAATTTTGGATTGGCAATCTCATAGGCTTCACCATTTTGCAGCGCATAATTAATGCGTGAGGCCACGGAAGCTATGATGCCAAAATTACTTGCAAGTGGGGCCACCTTTAGCGGTAAATCAGTGATCCCGGAATTAGGAAATGCGAAGTTCGCTAAAGGCCCACCTGTACCATTACTGGTTGGAACCCCCATGCGGAAGTATGGATTAGAAGTAAAATCACCCACAATTCCAGCTTGTGGTCCGGCCATTGATTGATTCCAGTTTACCCCGAGACTGCGAAAAAAGTCTCTTTTCATCTTAAGTATTCGCACGTCTAGAAGAACTACTTTTTCCATTCGCAAGGGTTCTTTTTCGGCGAGATTTATCACGTTGGGGTAAACTGCTTTGAGTTTTTCAATGCGAGTCAGAGTTTCTTCAGAAAGGTTTTTTCCATCTATGATTATTCTATCGCCGACAATCCTGACCTGAGTGTTGGGACTGGCGGTCAGCAAGCTTGAAATTTCGTCCGCTGCATGTCCAATATCTTTGGGAGCGATTACTACCCGAGCGGCACTTTCTGTTCCGTTTTTGTACCATAAATGCAGATTGGTTTCTCCAGTACCCTCTGCAAGGAGCAATAATTCCTTGTTATCTACAAGTGTCACGCTCAAAATCTTACCGTTACCAACTGCGACTCTTCTGATCGTTCTGGTCGGAATAATTTTGACCTGACCAGAATACATCGAAATATTTTCTACTTGATTAATAAAAGGGTCTGCTGTGGCTATGGACAATGTTGATATACATAAGATGGCCGTACTAAAAATATTGGTAACGGGTTTCATCAGAGGCTATTTCCTGTCAGGACTGAGGTAAAGGAGGAATATAGGAAAACGGTAAATATTGGATTGTTTGTTCAGCAGGGGGGATGCTATGCTCCTGATTGTGGTGCTCTTCAAACGATGGTTTAGAATTAAGCTCACCATCATTTTTCTGTCCCGTAGTTGATATTTGAGTGATGTCAGCTGGGCCGTTCGAGGTCGTTCCACCCGCTATATATTCCACTCCTGCAGGAGGAATAGGTGGATAACCAATGATGTCATGCAAGGAGACACTACGCTTTGGCCATGCCGTATTTTTTTTATTACCACGTAAATCCATTCTGATTTCCCCGCTTTTTTGTGCAACCAGAATTTCTTGTGCTTGCAAAGGCGTCACTTCAAGGGTAATGGTGTTGTATCCCTGTGAATAATTGTCAATATTGTTTGGGGAAAGTTCTCTTCCAGTGGCAATTATTTTTAAATTCTGGCTCCTCGTCATTTCAAGTGGGTAGCCTGAGATCCAGCTTGCCCAGGATCAGGTAGGCCATGTTGATAAAGTTCTTGTGC
>NZ_JBYCKP010000611.1:0-1455 GCF_057473445.1 Acidithiobacillus sp. TH-A36
ACTGCAGCAAAGGCAAGGGTTACGGCTGCCCAAACGGCCGTCGCCCGCCACGCCGGTAATGCGCGTGCGGGGATTTTAGCCGGATAGACAGAAGTCCGGGTCACTGCGCTTTTACCATGACAATCTGATTGTTTTTGGGCGCGCTCAATCCCAGCTTCTGCCGGGCGATATCCCCGACCCGCGCATTGGAGGCGAGTGTGGCCTGCTCCAGTTGCAGCTGTCCCCAGCGATTATCCAGGGCAAAATGTTTCGCCTGTGCTTCCTGCAAGGCAATAAACTGGTTTCGGGTGCTTTCGCGTGCAGCCACTATACCGAGCAGGGTTACCATGATGAGAATGGCGAGAATTACCGTACTACGCCGCATGACGCTCACTCCTTTCGGCCACTCTGAGTACCGCTGAACGGGAACGGGGGTTCATCTGGATTTCTTCCGCACTGGCATGAATGGCCTTGCCGACTGCGCACCATGGTAAGGGTGGGATTTCCGTGGCGCGCAAGGGCAGGTCGCTGCTGACCCGAAACGCATCTGCCCGGAAAAAGCGTTTGACCATGCGATCTTCCAATGAATGAAAGCTGATGATGGCCAGGCGTCCGCCAGCACGCAGTACCGCCATGGCCTCGGGAAGGAAATGTTCCAGCTCTTCCAGCTCATGGTTGATAAAAATACGAATGCCCTGAAAGCTGCGCGTTGCTGGATTCAGTCCGGAGTCGTGACGGGGGATGACCTCGGCAATAAGTCCGGCAAGCTCGCCAGTGCGCTGCAAGGGTGATTGCGCACGATGCCTGACGATTTTGCGGGCAATCGCGCGGGCAAATCGTTCTTCGCCGTAATTTTTCAGTACCTGGCTGATTTCTGTTTCAGGAGCGCTGTTCAACCATTCGGCGGCACTGATGCCGCTGTCGGGATCCATGCGCATATCCAGAGGACCGTCACGGAGGAAGCTGAAGCCACGTTCGGCTTCATCGAGTTGCGGGGAAGAGACGCCCAGATCGGCGAGAATCGCGTCCACATTTTCCCAGCCAAGACTTTCCACAACGCTGCGGATTTCACTGAAACGTGCCTGGCGGATCAGTACCCGGTCATCGTCGGCAAAGCGGTCTTGCAGTGCCGCGATGGCGCTGGGGTCGCGATCGAGGATTAACAACATATCCTGATGCTGAAGCTTTTCCAGCAATGCCGCACTATGCCCGCCACGTCCTCCGGTCACATCCACACAACGTCGGGCCGGGCCCTCGCTGAGGGCGGGCTGGAGCATGGCGACGCTTTCCTGCAGAAGTACCGTAATGTGAGATCCGGACGTGGGTATGTTCACAGGATGAGATCTCCCAGGCTGGCAAATCCATCGTTGTTGTTCAGACTGTTTTCCTGGTAACGATCCCAGCATTGGGCATCCCAGATTTCGAATTTGTTGATTTGACCGACGACGACCAGTTCCTTGTCGATTTCTGCGAAGC
>NZ_JBYCKP010000612.1:0-2328 GCF_057473445.1 Acidithiobacillus sp. TH-A36
TAAACATCATCAGTCGGTTCCAGTTAGGGCATGAACCGGTCAACCGTTTCACCCTGCATATGCGCTGGCGAAGCCCCTCTGTTACCGGGAAAAAGGATCCTCAGCCATGACCTTAGACGATATTCGGCATCTTCAATGGGAAGATATTCTCCAGTGGCCTATCCAAACCAAGGCGATAGCCCTGGCTGTACTGATTGCGGTAATGGGTGTGGTGTTTTGGCTGGAATTTGTCCTGCCCGAAATGCACCGGATACATGACCTGACGGTCCAGACGCAGCACCTGAAAACTCAAATTCGTCAGGAACAGCGTGTGGCTCAGGTGTTGCCTGCCTATCAAACGCAAATCAAGGTCATGGATCGCCGTTTTCAACGGTTTCTGACACAGCTTCCAGATCGGACGCAAATCCCCTCGCTGTTAGACAATATCACTTTGGCGGGACGCAGCCGGGGTCTGAATTTTGAATTGTTTCAGCCACTTCACCGCATCAATCAGCGTTTCTACCAGGAAATTCCGGTCAAGCTCACCGTAACCGGTACTTATGGACAGTTGGGCCGCTTTGTGGCGGCGGTAAACGCCCTGTCACGCATCGTCGTTTTTCATGACCTGAACATTACGCGGGTTCCCTATACGGGAAAATCTCTGGCGGCGCGGGCGTTATCCAAACAAAAGCTGACCATGCAATGCACCGCAACGACTTATCGGTATCTGAAGCGTCAATCACCCCGCCATAAAGGAAACGTGAAAAATGGATAAACGGGGTGCCTCTATCTATGTATGGATTCCTACCGCGCTGGTATGGGCGAGCGTGTGTCTCTTGTCGGGTTGTTCCCAGCAGACGGAAAGCATGCAGTCCCTGCATCAATTTGTGCAGCATGTGCCGAAAACCACCGTGTCGATTCCACCGCTGCCCAAGACACCCCTCTGGAAACCCTTGGTGTATCAAAATCCGGCGCATCTGGATCCGTTTACCAGTTTTTCCGAATCGTTGCTCCGGGCAGAAGCGGAACAGCAGGGGGTTCATCCCGCGCCCGTACAGCATGGCCCTGTTCAGCCCCTGGAAAAGTACCCCCTGTCCAGTCTGCATCTCACCGGCATGGTGCGTACCACCCAGGGTCACTTGTGGGCGATTTTGCAAACCCCTAAACATCGGGTCTATCGCGCCACGTTGGGCAGCGCCGTAGGGACCCACGATGGCCGGATAACGGCCATGCATCATCAAAACGGCCATTCCAGCATCACGGTCACGCAATACGTGCGCAATATTTTCGGGAAGTATCAGCGCCGGGTCACGGTTCTGCACATGCAGGATGGTGCATGAGTGCGGATGGCGCATTATAAGGAGTTTTTGAGTATGTTTAATCCAGTATCCCGTTCTGTTCTACCCAACTCGTGCTGTCTATCTGGTCGCCGTATGCCCAGTTGCCGTCTCTCTGTCGCTGTGTTGGGCGCCTTGATGTACTTCAGTACTGGTTCCGCCTGGGCGCAGACCGATCTGCGCAGCATGACGCCCATGCATGATGCACAGGGTACGGCTTTCCTGATTCACGGAAATGCCCGGCCTGCCTACAATGTGCAGGTCCTGAATGGCGGATATCTCGTGAAAATCGATTTTAAGAACGCGCATTTTTCGCCTTCCCTGGGTACCGTCATGGGGCATGGCGTCGTCGAAAATGTGCTGGCCGAAAATCATGGTCACAATGCCCGCCTGGACCTGCTGCTAAAATCCCCGGAACCGATTAGGGTGGAACCGGTGATGGGCGGGTATCTCTTGGCGTTTGTCGGTCACACCACACCGCCAGCGGCTCATGCTCCAGTGGCAAGTTCAGGGGCAACGGCAGTATCCAGCCCAGCGGTTACTACCGGTCCTGTCGCAGCGCCTGCTCCGGTCACGGCTGCCGGGACAGCCATTAATAACCTGCATTTCCATCGCGGCAAACAGGGCGGCGGCATTCTGGCCTTATCCCTTTCCGGCCCGCAGCCGGCGATGAATGTCACCCGGGAAGCGGGTCATCTCATCGTGGTCCTCAAGCATACAGCCGTGCCTGCCAGCTACCGGCATCTTTTTGGTGTCACCCAGTTCGGTACCCCCGTACAATCGGTCGAAGTCTATCCGCTGGGTCGGAACGCCCGTCTGGTTTTTACGGTGCATGGACCCTATACCTACTCGGCCTATCAGTTGGGGCACCAGACCCGTATTGTCGTGCGGCACAAAACCGCAGAATCTGTCCAGAACCCCGAAGACAGCCCGCGCCTGAGCATGGATTTTCAGGATATTAGCGTGCGCGATGTGCTGCAGGTCATTGCCGATTTCACCCATCAGAATATCG
>NZ_JBYCKP010000613.1:0-1385 GCF_057473445.1 Acidithiobacillus sp. TH-A36
CCAGCAACCCGCCCAAGCTTCTGGATCAGCTGCGCGCCCGCATCCGGACGATGCATTACAGTATCCGCACTGAAGAAGTTTATACTGATTGGGTGCGACGTTTTATTTTGTTCCATCGGAAGCGCCATCCCCAAAATATGGGGGCCGCTGAGGTGGAGGCTTTTCTGAGTTACCTCGCCAATGAGCGTCACGTATCGTCATCCACTCAAAATCAGGCCAAGGCAGCTCTGCTTTTTTTGTACAAGCAGGTGCTGAATATAGATCTGCCCAGGTTGGAAAACATTACCAATGCCAAGCCTTCGCAGCATCTGCCAGTAGTGCTTACGCCTACGGAGGCGCGCGCCTTGTTGCACGAACTTTCGGGTACCATGTGGCTGGTTGCGGCATTGCTTTATGGAACCGGTATGCGCTTGCTGGAGGGGTTGCGCCTGCGCGTAAAGGATGTGGAATTTGAACGGCGTGAAATCATTGTGCGGGATGGCAGTATCTGTTTCCTTCACCCCTGTACTCAGTGACGATCCCCGTTCTTGGGCACAAACAAAGACGCCATCATATTCACGAGGCGTCGGTGCAGAGAGCCATACGCACGGCGGCGAGTCGGGCAGGTATTGTAAAGCCGGTCACACCCCATGTGTTACGGCATTCTTTTGCCACCCATTTACTGCAGGTGGGTTATGATATTCGCACCGTTCAGGAACTACAGGGCCATAAGGATGTGAGTACCACCATGATTTATACCCACGTCCTGAACAAGGGTGGTCGCGGTATTATCAGCCCGCTCGACCAATAAAAAGTGTCAATAAAAGGGGCGACCTGCCGGACAACAACTTAAAATTTATAGGCAACCTTTACCCAGATATAGATAATTTCCCTTTTCCAATCATCCCGATTCTCTCTCAGAGGCCGTTTTTGGCCTTCTGGCTCTGGAGAAAATCATGGAAAACACCAGAAATCGCGATGAGCTGCAATGCTTCATTCGTGACATCCCCCTGCCCCGTCTGCTGGAGGATAACGGATGGGAACTTGACCGCAGGGAAAGCAGCCGCAATGCGATGAAATACCGGGCCGGAAACGATGTACTCATCGTGGGCCAGAAAGAGGGGCGATGGGTATATTTCAATCCTCAAAACAAAGAGGACAATGGCACCATCGTCAACTTTGGACTCAACCATATCGACTCCAATCTTGGTCATGTACGCCAGATGCTCCGGCCGTATCTGGGAGAATCACAGCACTGGTCGCCACTCATAAATCTGATGACGTCACCAACAGCCGGTGAATGGGAAGGAAAAACAGAGCTTCGTTCTGAATGGAAAAAACTGCCCCCGTTACAGGGCAAAGCCAGCGATTATTTGCAGGCGCGGGATCTTCGTCCGGAAACCCTG
>NZ_JBYCKP010000614.1:0-5521 GCF_057473445.1 Acidithiobacillus sp. TH-A36
GGGTTGGCAATCCTTCTGCCAGGGCATTTTCCCGAGTAAACCAACGTCCTGTCAAAATCTGATCTGCGACACCCGGCACAATTTGATCGTCTTGCACAGTCGCGAGAATGCAGCGGAAGTGTAATTGAAAATGGGTAAATACATGCTTCTGAAGTATTTTCAGCGCCTTTACTTCTACGGTAAGGCCATGGCGGAGGGCACAGAACTGTCGTACCCGTTCGCGCAGCAGGATCCCATCGGCAAGAGCCTTTTGCTGATCATCACAAAGGAAGGGGAGCGCTGAACCTTCCGGATTTAATTGAGGCAGACACCAAAGCCCGCCCCATATGCCAGAATCCGGTCTTTTTTCGAGAAATATCTGTCCACTACGATCTTCTAACTGCAGAAAAAAAACGCAGCGAACGGGTTTTTCCGGCTTGCGGGTGGGCAGCGGCAGTTGTTCACTCAACCCACCCGCATAAGCCAGGCAACGCCGTTGTAAGGGGCATGCGTCGCAGTGAGGATGCCGTGGAACGCAAATCATTGCGCCGAAGTCCTGAATGGCCTGATTGTATGTGTGGGCATCAGCGGGCGTCAGTGCCTCAGCCAGCTTCCACAAATGCTGCAGGGTTTTGCTGGCCTTGGGATCGCTACGAATGGCCTGGGTCCGGATCAGGACACGACGGGCATTGGCATCGAGAATAGGGCGTTGCTGGGCAAAAGCACTGGCCAGTACTGCAGCAGCCGTACTGCGCCCCACTCCCGGGAGACTTTCTGCACTTTCCGGCGTATCGGGAAATTCACCCGCAAAATCCGTCATGATTTTTTGCGCAGCACGTTGGGCGTTGCGGGCCCGGGCGTAGTAGCCCAAACCGCTCCACAAGGCCAGCACCTGATCCTGGGGCGCAACAGCCAAAGCCTCCCAATTGGGCAGGGCGTCCAGAAACCGCTGGTAATAGGGCTTGACACTTTCCACCTGGGTTTGCTGCAACATGATTTCCGCAAGCCACAAGCGATAACTGTCCCGGGTTTGTCGCCAGGGCAGACCATGGCGGCCATTTTCGCCGTACCAGTCCAGCAATATGTCGGCAATCTGCATCATGGTTTCCGACTACGGATAAGCACGTCCTCCGCCCGGATTTTTCCCCAGATCAGCTGCCCGATCTGCAGCGAGCCGGTGATCGGCCAGGTTGCGGGAAGCCTGGGTAGTACGGCCCCTGGACCCGGTTTGGGCGCGGGGAGATAGGCACCAAGGTCCAGGCGCTGCATCTTTAAGTCCAGATGAATTTCCAGGGGTTGCCAGGTTCCCGTAATATTTCCAGACCAGGGACTGCTATCCAGCAGACCATGGCGGATGGTCCAGTCGAAACGGGGATTTTTCCAGATCAGTTTACCGCTCATCTTGAAATATCGCGGGACCTTGGGGTTCGTCAATTTCGGCCAGGATAATCCCCATTTTTTAGCCAACTCCGGCAGGTGCTCTGCGCTTACGACATAACTTGTCTGACCGGTCCATTGCGCCCAGGAAAAACGGGCATTATCAACGCGAATGTGGAAATCTGACCCCGCTTGCACCGTTGCGCTGTGCATCGCAATTTTTTGCAGCCCTGGCTGAGCCTGTAAATCCTCCAGCGAACACTCCATCCGCTGCTCATGATTACCTCGCCAATGGACTTGCAGCGCGGGAATCTGCAGAACTTTATCCTGAATTTCTAGGCGCGGCATCTGGAGCCTCAGGGCATCGGGAACCTGACGAGTGCCAACCAGCAATTGCAAATTGCGCAGAGAAAGTCCGCTTGTGGAGTGAATACCCATTTGCAGACGGCCTTGACCCGCATGTTGATTCCAGAACCAGCGTCCTGTAGCGGTTCCGGCACCAGAACGAGGGAAACTGGCCTGCACATCGGACAGTTGCAATACATGTCCCGCCAGACCAGACCAGCGCAAACTGCCATCGCGGATCTGGATGTCTCCCGGCAGACTGACATGCATATTGGCGGAAGAAGCTGCCGAGCCCGGGCTGGCTGGCCAGGGACCATACACAGAAGGCTGATCCAGAAAAATCTGCTGGATTTTTACATGCCCGGTAAGCAGGGGTCGCCAAAGCAAGCTCAACATCAGTCGCCGTAACTGCAAGCGGGGCTGCGCTTGTGTTCCGATCCGCAAGCCTTGCAGGGTCACCTGCAATTGCTGCTTGCCCCAATAAAAGCGGGGATTAGCCTGCAGGTTTACGGGGGCCTGCAGGCGGGTAGCGAGAATTTCTTCCAGAACAATTCGGGGGCCACCGATGAACCAGAAAACAAACATTCCGATCACCAGCAGCATCAGGAGCAGCATCAGACCTACCCCTATACGGCGCATTGGTGATCTAGCTATGTCCGGTCTCCAGGGCCACAGAAAAATCTCCTGCCAGAGCACCCATTGCCAACTGTTCGGCTTCGGCAATGGATGTCTGGCGGATAATTTCCTTCACCTCGGGGATTGCGCCCGGGTACATACTGAATTCCCGCAAACCCAAGCCCAGCAGTAATGGCGTAAAAGCCGGATTGGCCGCCATTTCGCCACACATGGCTACCGGAATACCTTTGGCGCGCCCGGCAGCAATGGTGTGCTGAATCAAAGCCAGGACGCCGACGTGCAACGGATCAAAAAGATCATTGACATCATCATCGCCACGATCAACCGCTAGGGCATATTGAATAAGATCGTTGGTCCCGATGGAGAAAAAATCGGCACAACCGGCAAAATAGTGCGCAGCCATGGCCACGGCGGGCACTTCTACCATAATCCCGAGAGGCATATCCGGATCACAGGGCAGTCCCTCGCCACGCAATTCTGCCTGCAATTCACTTACCAGCGCCCGGCTTTGCAGCAATTGGCTCATACTGCTGAGCATCGGCAGCATCAAACGCACCGGCCCCAGGGCCGAAGCCCGCAATATGGCCCGCAAATGCGGGCGAAACCACTCGGGACGACGCAGACAAAGGCGTAGTCCGCGCAAACCCAAAGCCGGATTCAGGGCATTATGTGTGGTCGTTTCGTCGTCACTTAACCCCTTGTCGGCACCAATATCCAACGAGCGGATGGTCACGGGGGCTCCCGCCATTTCGGTCACAACCCGGGAAAAGGCCTGATACTGCTCTTCTTCATCAGGAATATCGGGACGATTCATAAACAGAAACTCACTGCGATACAAACCCACACCATCGGCATTCATGCGCCTCACCAGACTGGAGTCGTCCGGTAATTCGATGTTGGCCCGCAAATGAATTTCCACACCATCGGCAGTAATGGCGGGCAGATCCCGTTGTTCTTCCAGAAGACGGCGGCGGCGCTGCCGTTGCTCCTGTAAGCCTTGATATTGGCGCAGTACCAGCGCGTCCGGTGCCACCAGAATAATGCCCTGATCACCATCGACAATGACCATGTCGCCGCTGCGTAGCAGACGACTGGCAGAATGGGCGCCAACGACTGCTGGCAGTCCAAGACTCCGTGCGAGAATGGCGGCGTGCGAGTTCGCAGCACCAAAGTCGGTCACCCAGGCCAGGACCTTGTCCTTTTTCATGAGCACGGTATCAGCAGGGCTCAACTCTTCGGCAATGATGATCTGTCCTTCCGCACTCTGCAGCGTCGGCGGCTCCCAGCCGACGAGCTGCCTTAACACCCTATCGGTCACCTGAATAATGTCTTCCCGCTTGGCACGCAGGTAGGCGTCTTCCATGCGGTCAAAAATTTCCAGCAGACGCTCCCGTTCCAGCTGAATGGCCCAGGCCGCATTGCGGTGATCTTCACGAATGGAGCGTAACGGCCTTTCCCGCAAGGCTGGGTCATCCAGCATCAGGAGATGCGCATCAATAAACAGGCGGGTATCCTGGGGTGCGTCGGCAGGAATCACGTCCCGTACCGCAAAAAGTTCATCACGGGCACTGCTGAGAGCTGCACGTAAGCGCAGCACTTCTGCCTCCACAGCTTCTGGAGCCAGAAGATGTTCGGGAATATCCAGCGTCGTCGGCTCCAGCACCAGCGCTGTGCCAATCGCAATGCCACCAGAAGCCCCTATACCTGCCAGTTCAAAACTCATGCCTCTTCCCCGAATCGGTCCTTAGCCAGCGCCAGCAAGGCATCGGCACAAGCCTGCTCTCCCTCTCCTTCGGTTTCCAATGTCAGAATGGTTCCCTGGGCTGCCGCCAGGGTCATCAAGCCCATGATACTTTTACCATTGACCCGCTGAGCATCGCGCTCCAGCCAGACAGCACAGGGGTAACGTGCCGAAAGACTGACAAACTTCGCCGAAGGCCGGGCATGCAAGCCCAACGAATTAATAACAGGATAGTCAACACGGACCGTCACAACACTCACCCCCTGACAACAAGGTCAGACTCAAATGTTTTCAGCATAACCCGACCGCGAAGGTGCGACCATAGCGCCGACAACACCGGGTATTGTGGCGAATGACCGCTACCCGTTCCAGGCTTATGTTCAGGTACGCGGCGCAGCACGCAGAGCAAGAATATCCACAACGCCCTGCACAGCCCCATCCAAGGCCCCCTGACGGGCTGCGGTCAGACCTTCTTCGCGCCGCGATAAAGCCCGCAGCAGCATCGCCAGATTCAAACCGCTGATGGCTGCCACGCGGTCTTCGGGAAGAATTGCCGGAATCAGGTTTGCCGGGGTTGCTCCGTAAAGATCGTTGAGAATCAGCATGGCATCGCCTTCCGGCAGTTTTTCAATGAATTCCCACAGGCGCCTGCGCCCGGTTTCGGGATTAGCGTCGGGCAAAATCTCCACAACTTCGACGGCTGCTGGCATGGTCCCGAAAATATGTTCCAGGGTATTGGCAAATGCCACGCCCATACCTGCATGGGTCAGCAGAACAAGGTGAATCATGTCAAAGTCTCGGTGACATTCAGTTCACGATGCTGAATCAGAATGCGTTGGCCTTTACCCAATAATTCGCGTGCCAGAACTTCCACCATGTACACACTGCGGTGCTGTCCCCCCGTACAACCCAGGGATACCGTCACATAATTACGATGTTCCCGGGCAAAGGGGGGTAACCACACCTGCAAAAAACTCCGCAAGGATCCCAGCGCTGTCTGTAGCTCTGGACGCCCTGCCAAAAAAGCCTGTACGGCAGCATCACGCCCCGTTAAAGCCCGCAACTCCAGATCATAGTGCGGATTGGGCAAGGCGCGCAGATCAAACACAAAATCAGAATCCAGTGGCAGCCCCCGCTTGAAGGCAAAAGACTGCAGCAGCAATACCAAACCGCCATAGTGCTGCGACGCCAGACTCCAGGCCTGCACCCGCAGGCGCAACTGGTGGGTGTTGATTCGGGAAGTATCCAGCCTTTTGTCTGCCATATCAGCGAGAGGTTGTACCATTTCCCGCTCTCTTTGCAGAGCTTTCAGCAGGGATTCACCGGGAGTAGCCGCATTGTCATCAGTCAGGGGATGGCGGCGGCGGGTTTCACTGTAGCGCTGCAACAGGGTGTCTTCGCCCGCTTCCAGAAACAAAATACGTGGATGCAGTCCATACGCAA
>NZ_JBYCKP010000615.1:0-2718 GCF_057473445.1 Acidithiobacillus sp. TH-A36
TGGCGGCACAAAGTCCCGAGGATGCCGAGGCTTTCAAGAGCCTGGGCGCTTCCCGGGTCCTGGTCATCGAAAATATCAAGTACGATCTTCCTGAACCCGTGGATGCCCTGGAAAAAGGACGCATCTGGCGGCAACATCTGGCAACCCGGCAGGTTTGGGTGTTTGCCTCCACCCATGCCGGTGAGGAAAAAATGGCAGTAGCGGTACTCGAACATTTACGCGTGCATTGGCCCCACCTTTTGCTGGTGCTGATTCCCCGGCATCCCAGCCGATGCGATGCCGTAGAGGCGGAGCTGCAAGCGGCCGGGACAGGGTATGCGCTGCGCTCCCGGGATGCTGAATTTGAAAGTAAAAACGTCTTGCTGGTGGATACCTTGGGAGAAGTGATGGATTTTTATGCAGCAGCGGATCTGGTGACGGTCGGCGGCAGTTTTGTCCCTGTGGGGGGGCATAATCCATTAGAGGCGGCGGTATTGTCCTGCCCCATTATTTTTGGCCCACACATGGAAAATTTTCGGAGTATCGCGCGGGATATGCTGGCTGCTGAAGCTGCCGTTCAGGCGGATGATGCTGAAGCCCTGGAGGCCCGGTTAGGGCACTGGCTGCGCCAACCCAAGGACGCTCAGGAACAGGGAAAAAGAGCCTTGGCTTTTGTCCAAAAGCAGCGCGGTTCTCTGGAAAAAATTATGCAGCTTCTGGAAGAACTGGATCTGTCCTAGATCTGGCAGCGGCCCGGGAGGCTTTACGGCGACTTTGGCCCGCGCCACAGAGCGCTCCGCAAGCGCCATAATCCTTCCTCCAGGACACTGCGGGGTGCTGCAAAATTCAGGCGCACAAAACCCTCTCCGCCCGGCCCGAAACTGGGTCCAAGATTGAGCCCGAGTCCGGCCTTGAGCAGGCTTTTCTGAATGTGATCGTCGTCGCCATAAGCCGCCACATCGAGCCAGGCCAGATAACCGAATTCCGGAATGCGGTAACCGGCTTCCGCCAGTTCCCGGCGCAGGAATTCCTGAATGAATTGTGCATTGGCCAACAGGTATTCCCGCAACGCCGTCTGCCATTCTGCACCCTGCTGCCAGGCACTGGTCATGGCCGTCAGGGCGCAGGCATTGGTCTGATGAATCTGGCTGCGATACAGCTCATCCCGAAAAGTCTGGCGTAATTCGCTGTCCGGAATAATGGCAATTCCGCCGCCAATGCCGGCAATGTTGAAACTCTTGCCCGCCGAACTCAGTAATACAGTCCGTGCTGCAAGCTTTGCAAAGGGAATATGTTGCGCATAACTGAGGTCGGCGTGAATTTCATCGCTGACTACCACGCAGTCGGCCGCCTTACAAAGCCGGGCCAGACGCTGAAGTTCTTCTTCCGTCCAGACCCGCCCCACCGGGTTGTGCGGCGAACAGAACAACAGCAGGCGGGATCGGGTTAATGCCTTTTCCAGGGCCTGCCAGTCGATATGGTAAGTCAGA
The DNA here is from genome assembly GCF_057473445.1 of Acidithiobacillus sp. TH-A36. Classification (NCBI taxonomy): domain Bacteria; kingdom Pseudomonadati; phylum Pseudomonadota; class Acidithiobacillia; order Acidithiobacillales; family Acidithiobacillaceae; genus Acidithiobacillus; species Acidithiobacillus sp. TH-A36. Next base: position 1,470 of record NZ_JBYCKP010000615.1, read on the forward strand.
TCTGTTGCCCTTTGTAAGGGTACGAGGAGCAGCTCCCGATCATTTTTCCGCACGGCGTTCATAAAGGGAGGATAGATGGGCGGCATAACCATGACGCTGTCGCCTGGTTGAGTAAATGCCCGCACGGCTGCAAATAAGGCCGGTACCACTCCGCTGATGCTTCCTGTCGCGCCGGGTTCCGGGCGCCAGCCATGACGCGCAGCCATCCATTCGTCAGCCGCACGTAACATGGCCGGACCGTCACTGGGGTACCCAAAAATCGGGTGCTCCAGACGTTTTCGCAAGTCCTGGATGATAGGGTCGGGAACTGCAAAATCCATATCGGCAACCCACATGGGCAAAACATCGCCGCCGAAGCGATGCGCTGCTTCATCCCATTTTATGGAACCGGTGCCCATGCGCGGAATAACGGCATCAAATGGCGAGACTGAATTTCCGTGATTTTTCATAGGCGCTCCCAGAGGGTGGCTTGCGCGATACTGTGCTGATATTTGCGCGCGGTTTCGCGGATGACAAAGGGAATATCCAGCGGGCTTTCTTCCCGAAGCCGGAAATAGGGCGACAGGATTTCCTTGAGTGCTTCCAGGGTGCTGAGATTTTCACCATCTTTTTTGTAGCCACCGAGCCACTCGCTGCGTGCGGTATATTCTTCCAGCCAGGTGTAAGGTGAGGTGATGAGCAGGATGCCGCCCGGTACAATGCGCTCACGCATATCCTCCAGAAATTTGCGGGGATGATGCAGGCGATCAATGAGATTGGCCGCGACCACCAGATCATAGTCCCGATACAATGGTTTGAGATTGCAGGCGTCGGCCTGAAAAAAATGGACATGATCAGCACTTTCCCGCAAACCCAGGGTTGCCAGGTCGATGCTTTGATAACTCCGCAAATCGCCTTCTTCGACCCGTGTGTAGGAAAAATGTCCGCGCTCACGAAGTTGTACACCGACACTGATAAAGCGCGCCGAGAAATCCAGTCCGGTCACATCCGGGCAGTGTTTTGCCAGTTCAAAGCTGCTCCGTCCCACCGCGCAGCCAATATCCAAGGCCCGGCGCAATGGTTTACCCGCCATGGCACGAAGTGCCAGTTCAGCGACCGCAGCCGCAAAGTTAGGGACTTCATAATAGCTGCGTCCATAGTGAAATTCCGCATACTGGGAGACCAGTGCGTCGCTTTCATAAATGGGTACTTCAGGAACGATGTTGGTTGAGGTGACATAACGGAATCCGGCATGCTGAAAAAAATGCCG
>NZ_JBYCKP010000616.1:0-6905 GCF_057473445.1 Acidithiobacillus sp. TH-A36
CGCTGGCCGACAGGACGCCGGGCACCTTGCCCAGAGCGCGCTCCACGCGACTGCTGCAGGAAGCACAAGTCATCCCGCCAACCTCCAGCTCAGATTGTGCGACGACAGGTTGATAGCCTATATCAGCAATCGCATCGCCCAGAGTTTTCAGACTGGTTTGGGTCGGATCGAATTCCACGGTTGCCCGCTCAGTAGTCAGATTCACGCTGGCCTGCACCCCCGGCAAGCGATTCAGAGTGCGTTCTACCCGACTGCTGCAGGAAGCACAGGTCATCCCTGCCACCCCGATCTCCAGATTTTTCATAACGCTCCCTTTCCTGCCCGCTGCCCATTGCTATTTGAAAATTGCAACCTGCAGCATATCCTTGTATCTGGCTGTAATGTCAATCCGCCGCCATTGGGAAACCGGCGATCTTTTCGCCTACAGCAAAATAGTTGATTTTAAGTGACGGATGCTTATCATTTGCCCTCTTGTGCGCATTTGCCGCACCCGCTGAAAATGATATCTGGAGTTTAACATCGTGGATATTCGCCTTTCCCGCCGCGTCACTGCGGTGCGTCCCTCTCCGACACTCGCCGTTACCGCCCGGGCACAGCAACTCCGTCGGGAAGGCAAAGACATTGTCAGTCTCGGCGCTGGCGAGCCCGATTTTGACACTCCCGAATATATCAAGGATGCGGCCATACAAGCTATTCATCGGGGCTTCACCAAGTACACCGCAGTCGGAGGCACGCCGGAGCTGAAAGCCGCCATCATGGCCAAGTTTGCCCGGGACAATCATCTCGATTACCACCCCAATGAGGTGCTGGTATCCGTCGGCGGCAAACAGAGTTTTTTCAACCTCTGTCAGGCCTTGCTGGATGCCGGAGATGAAGTCATCATTCCCGCGCCCTACTGGGTGTCCTATCCCGATATGGTCATTCTTGCCGAGGCCTGTCCGGTCATTATTGATACGGACGCCGCCCAGCATTTCAAAATTCTCGCCGAACAACTGGAAGCGGCCATCACCGAAAACACCCGGCTTTTAGTGCTTAACAGCCCTTCCAATCCCTCAGGAGTCGCTTATAGCCGCAGTGAACTCGAAGCACTGGGAGAAGTATTACGTCGTCATCCCCGGATTTTGATTGCCACTGATGACATGTATGAAAAAATCCTCTTTCAGGATCAGCCTTTCGTAAACATTACCAATGCCTGTCCCGACCTGAAAGAACGCTGCATTGTCATGAATGGCGTCTCCAAGGCTTATGCCATGACCGGTTGGCGCATAGGTTATTGTGCGGGGCCCGAGACACTGATTACGGCCATGAACACCGTGCAGTCGCAAAGCACCTCCAATCCAACCTCCATCGCCCAGGTAGCGGCCCAGGCGGCCCTGGAAGGGGGGGATAGTGCGGTGCATGAAATGGTTCATGCTTTCCGGCGCCGTCATGCTTACGTATATGGTCGCCTGCAAAGTCTTCCGGGCGTCAACGTGCTGCCATCAGACGGCACCTTTTACAGCTTCCCGGGCTTTCATGAAGTGATGCAGGCCAAAAATCTGCAGGATGACCTGATTCTGGCGGAAGCCCTCCTGGAAGCAGGCGTTGCAGTGGTACCGGGTTCTGCCTTTGGAAGCCCCGGACATATCCGCCTTTCTTTTGCGACCAGTGACAAAAATCTGGAAATGGCACTGGATCGCATCGAACAATTTGTAAAAAGTTAGGCGGGGCTGACCGTAATCGCGGCGGCGGCCTTGGCCGCCCTTTCCCGCGCCTCTTCCACATTTTCTCCGGCAGCGACGGCTACACCAAGACGCCGCAACTTGCTGGCCGTCGGCTTACCAAAAAGACGTAAATCACTTTCTGGCACGGCCAGCGCTGCTTCAAGACCGGTATATCGGGGCCCCCAACCCAGATTTTTACCCCGAATAACCGCAGAAGCCGAAGCCCTGCGGAATCCGGGATCAACGGGCAAGCCCAGAATAGCCCGCAAATGCAATTCAAACTCGTTTTGACGTTGACTGGACAGGGTCACCAGACCGGTGTCATGGGGTCTGGGCGACAACTCACTGAAAATCACTGCTTCACCCTGCACAAAAAATTCCACCCCGTATAATCCCTGTCCGCCGAGATTATCCGTCACCTTTTGCGCCATGCTCTGTGCATCCTGAAGCGCCTGCGCGGACATGGCCTGGGGCTGCCAGGACTCCACATAGTCTCCGGCTTCCTGACGATGCCCGATGGGCGGGCAAAATACCGTACCTAAGGCAGAGCGCACCGTCAGCACGGTGATTTCAAAATCAAAGTCCACAAAGCCCTCGACAATGACTTTCTGCGCTCCAACGCGCCCGGCCGTCTGCGCTTCCTGCCAGGCCAGCGCCAATTCCGCCGCACACCGTGCGACCGACTGCCCTTTACCGCTGGAAGACATGACCGGTTTGATCACACAGGGGAAACCCAGCCCGGCCGCTGCCGCCTCCAGTTCCTGCAAGCTGCTGGCGAAGCGGTAAGGAGACGTGGGCAAGCCTAATTGTTCGGCCGCCAGACGACGAATACCTTCGCGATCCATGGTCAGTTGCACGGCTCGCGCCGAGGGGACCACCGTGGCCAAGCCGGAATTTTCGATTTCCACCAGGGCGGAAGTGGCAATGGCTTCAATTTCCGGGACCACGAAATGCGGTCGCTCACGCTTGACCAGAGCCAGAATTGCTTCAGGATCTGTCATATCTATTACATAGGCGCGGTGGGCGACCTGCATGGCGGGCGCATCTGCGTAACGATCCACGGCGATGGTTTCAACACCCAGACGCTGGGCAGCAATCAACACTTCCTTACCTAACTCACCGGCGCCCAGCATCATCAGCCGGGTCGCAGAAGCAGAACACGGAGTACCCAGATTCATGCGCATTTCCTTTAGCAAAAAACAATAAAAGCCCAATATGTCTATACTCAACATAGTATCATCTTCCCGACAGACGCATACGCAAAGGAGCATGACATGAGTAAACCCAGTATAGGCATGGTCGGTCTTGGTCGCATGGGTGCCAATATGGCGCGCCGTCTGCATCTAAAAGGCATGAATGTCATTGCTTACAATCGCCACGCCCAAAAAGCCCAGGACCTTGCTCAGGAAACCGGCATGCGCGCTGCCAGCTCGCTGGAAGACCTGGTCAAACAACTGCCAGCCCCCAGAGTCATCTGGTTAATGTTGCCGGCCGGTGAAGCCACTCAGGAACATATTGACCAGCTCCTCCCCCTGCTGAGCAAAGGCGACATCCTGGTCAATGGCGCCAATGCACTCTACGAGGACTCCATGGCCCAAGCCACCAAGGTGGAAGCTGCTGGCCTGCATTATGTCGATGCGGGCGTTTCCGGCGGGGTTTGGGGATTGCAGGAAGGCTATGCGCTGATGGTGGGCGGCAGTCCTGAAGCGGTTGCTCAGGTCACGCCTTTCCTGAAAGCCCTCGCTCCCGGTGAAAATCAGGGCTGGCTGCACTGCGGACCGGTAGGTAGTGGGCATTTCGTGAAAATGGTCCACAATGGTATTGAGTATGGAATGATGCAGGCACTCGCCGAAGGTTTCGCCATTCTTCAGGCCAAGACTGAATTCAATCTGGATCTCGCCAATGTCGCCGAAATGTGGCGCTATGGCAGTGTTGTCCGCTCCTGGCTTTTGGATCTGACCGCTGACACCCTGCACAAAGATCAGGTCCTGGCGGATATTGCTCCGGTGGTCGCCGACTCGGGCGAGGGACTCTGGACCGCACAGGCCGCTTTGGCCATGAAAATTCCTGCTCCGGTCATCACGTTGGCCCTGCAGATGCGTTGGGCTTCCCAGGGAAAAGACGACTATGCGGCCAAACTATTGGCCATGATGCGTAATCAGTTCGGCGGTCATGCCGTACAAAAGGAGGACTGAGTGGATAACCAATGTATTTGTCAGTTCGTCATTTTTGGCGCTACGGGGGATCTGGCCAGTAAAAAGCTGCTCCCGGCCCTGTATCACCTGGAATGCGCCGGTATGATGCCCAAGGAAATGCGCATTTTGGCTTTTGGGCGGCGCCCCTGGGACAATAATGGCTGGCAGGAGTTTCTCCGCGAACAACTGGAAACCTACGCAGGAAATTATCATGACGAACATTTTGATGATTTCTGCAAACATTTTGAGTACGTGCGTGGGGAAATTCATGAAAAGGAATCTTATGAAAAGCTCCGCGCTGCCCTCACTGAGGAGGGTGCGGATAAACCTGCTGCTACCATATTTTATCTGGCCATTCGCCCGGCAGATTTTGTGCCTGTTGTTCAGCAACTCTCGGGTGCCGGCTTCAATCAGGAAGGCGACTATCGCATTGTTATTGAAAAACCTTTCGGTGAAGATCTGGAAAGCGCCATGCGCCTCAATGAACAGTTGCATCGTCACTTTCGTGAGGAACAGATTTATCGCATTGACCATTATTTAGGCAAGGAAATCGTCCAGAACCTGATGGTCTATCGTTTTGCCAATCTGGCCGTAGAAGCCCTCTGGAACCGCAATTATATAGACCATGTGCAAATTACCGTAGCCGAAAGTGGTGGCATCGAAAGTCGCGCCGGTTATTATGATCAGGCCGGAGCATTGCGGGACATGTTGCAGAATCACCTGATGCAAATTCTGACTCTGGTAGCCATGGAGCCTCCCCCTTGCATGGAAGCGGACGCTCTGCGTGATGAAAAGGTCAAGGTACTCCGTTCTATTCGACCCATCCCCAAATCTGCGGTCACGGCCTATGCCATGCGCGCCCAATATGGTCCCGGGGTAGTAGATGGTAAGCATGTACCGGGCTATCAGGATGAAGCCGGGGTTGAAACCAACTCCATTACTGAGACCTATGTTGCCGCAAAATTTTATATTGATAACTGGCGCTGGCGCGGGGTCCCTTTTTATCTGCGTACCGGCAAACGCCTCGAAAACAAAACCTCCAGCGTTGCCCTGCGTTTTCGGCATACGCCCCAACAGCTTTTTCGAGAAACCAGCATCGAAAAAATCGAACCCAACTGGATCCTGCTTTCTCTGGAACCAGAAAGTCTGAAAACCGAAATCCAGATCAAGGAGCCCGGCCTGGAAATGCGCGTCCGTCCGGTGCAGCTCAATGCTTCCTATCGCAAGGAGGGTGAGCAGGAGCTGGATGCGTATGAAGCTTTGTTACTGGATGTCATGGAAGGCGACAAAGCCCTGTTTATCCGCTTTGATGAAGTGGAATGGGCCTGGCGGGTGGTGGATCCGATTATCAAGGCCTGGGGCCGGGAAACCGACTATATCCTCACCTATCCAGCGGGCTCCTGGGGGCCGGATGAGGCCGCACGGATTATGGACAAGGAAGATCAGTATTGGCGCAACAAAATCTAATCTGAGCGTGAGCGACGGCTATGAAACCATAACTGTCGCCCCTTGAAAACAACAAAAAAATCATACGAATCAATGAAAAAAATTATCTGCGCAAAAAGCGTAGTCAAACGTCTACAGCATAAGCTAATAAACTCGTCCTCGAAAGACGCCAGTTATTTTTTTTGTTCTAAATTTCATGCAGATAAGTTTACTGGCATAGTTCCTGCTTAATCATTTTGGTCGGTTACCCAATGACAGTCAAGCAAGGAGCCTCCATGAAAACCACAGGAAACACGATCATTCCCGAATGGGAAATTGTCCAGCTTTCTGAAATTATCAAGGCTATGTCTCATCCATTGCGCTACAAAATCATCTGCCTGCTGGGGCGTGGTGAAATGAGCATGCAGAATCTGGTAACAGCCATCAACACCAGCCACAGTAACGCTTCCCAACATCTTGCCTTACTGCAGGATTCCGGTCTGGTCCTGGTCAGAAAGGTGGCCAGTCGCGTCTATTACCGCATCCGCGATCAACGCACCTTACGCTTACTGGAAATCAGTAATCAAGTACTTGCCTGATCGATTTTTTTCAATATGTTGTATGGCTCGCCGCAGAAATTCTGCGGCGTTTTCGTTGATCGTCGCCGTACCGAGAAAACGACGCCATTCCCCGGCGCCAGTAACCCCAAAATACAGACCGTGCAGATGGCGACTCAGGCGTGGCGCAGGTAATGCCTCTCCCCAATTTTCGGCATAAGCCAGTAATTGTTCGAGCACGACGGATCGATCAGGTAATTGCCCGCGACTGTCCATGGCCATTTCCACTTCTGCCAGGAACATTGGATTATGATAAGCGGCTCGACCAATCATCACCCCATCGACGTGAGCGAATTGATCCAGTACTGTTTCAGTGGTCTTGAAGCCTCCATTGACTTCAATGCGTAAGTGGGGAAAATCGCTTTTCAGATGATGCACCCAATCCCAGCGTAACGGCGGTATTTCCCGATTTTCTGCGGGATTCAGGCCCTTCAACCAGGCATTACGGGCATGCACAATAAAATGCTGGCATCCCGACTGCGCCACAATTTCCACGAATTGATGCAAAGACGCATAATCCTCTTCGCGATCCAATCCCAAACGATGTTTGACACTCACCGGTAAGGCACTGTCCGAAAGTCCTGCCATCAGCTCGGCAACCAATTCCGGGGTCGCCATGAGACAGGCACCAAAACTGCCTTTTTGCACACGTGGCGAAGGACAGCCTACATTCAGGTTGATTCCGTCGTATTGATACTCTCTGGCCAGCCTGGAAACACGACGCATTGCGGCTGGATCATCGCCTCCCACCTGCAAAATCAAGGGGTGTTCGGCCGCAGAATACTCCAGAAAACGCTGGGGATCGCGACCCAGCAGCAGCGCATTAGTCGTCAGCATTTCCGTGTAAAGCACACAGGAAGGGCAAATCAGCCGCAAAAAGTGCCGACAATGGCGGTCAGTCCAGTCGAGCATGGGGGCGACTGATATCACTTTATCAATGGCCTCTATTGAGTTTATCATCGTAT
>NZ_JBYCKP010000617.1:0-8260 GCF_057473445.1 Acidithiobacillus sp. TH-A36
TTGTTGATACCAGTTCTGGTTATTGGAAGACGTAATGAGCAGTTGGTAGGTACGCAGATTGGTGACCAGGGTACCGGATGTCGTCAGCCCGGGTTGGGTGGGTTTCAGAAAAACATTCCCCGGTGCATCGGCGGAAATCCATTGTTTGGTATTTCCCAGGATAAGCATTTCCATGACCTCACCAGGGCTCAGCCGCAAGTCGGTGACCATGTGCGGTTGTGTTTTGATATGGAACACATCCTGCGGACTGTAATCGAAATGCACGACATGGCGGCTGTCGGGTGAAAAGATAGGAATAGCCCCTTGTGCGTAGGCGATGGGTATGGTGCCCAGTGACAGCGCTGTCAGTACCAGTAAACGGGTACCGATTCTGCTCGGTTTCCGCGCGGCGGCAGGGGTTTTGCGAGAAGCGAAAAGAGAATGGCGCATAATCATGTTTTCCTCTTACGACGGGTTTTGAAGGCTGCGGGTGCAGACAAATTCATCGACATAAAAGCCGATAGGATCCTGATAGGCTTGCGAAACCGTAGTTGGCGGAATCAGCGTGTAGGAAAGGGTGCAATTCCAGAGTCGTACCGTATTATTGCCGCTGTGGTGATGGAGGTTTTGCTGGACACGAATAAACAGGTTGCCGTTACCCATGAAGCTGGTACTGAGAATGGAGGCCGTCGCGTAGAATCCGGGATGGGCTTCCATGCGGGCGATGGGCTGATGGACATGCTCCCATTGTTTGATTTCTTTAGTGCCATCGTGCGTGGTTTGCAAATAATCATGGGTGATGTATTTCATGGTCAGGGCAGGGTTGATGGTAAAAAGATCCCGCAACCATTTCGCCGCGAAATACTGAATCTGCAGTTGGGATGGGGTGTAGGCTCGGGTAATTTCAATCGGGCGGCTGATGGGTTCGCCGGTTTTGGGATTGACAGGCACTGTCCAGGGCACATCCACATGTCGGGGAATCAGTAAGATGATGGTCCAACTGAGGGAGATAAAAGCCAGCAGAATCAGTAAAAAGAGCACGAACATGCGATTTCTTTCTACGATGGGTTTGCCATAGGCTTCATACCATAAGCCTTTAACCGCTTCGGTGCGGTGTGTCGCTGGGATGTTCTCCGGTTCTTTCGCCAAAATCGGCCCCTGTATTGGATGAAAATTGCTGATGAGCCAATATAGGGGGATGTCCAGTCAAATGGTGTGTAATAAAGCGGGTATTTTTCGCGTTATTTCTGATGCAGTAGGGTATTTGCAGTGAATAGCCGCGTTTTGCGGGATCAATTTGATCTCTTGATCGGTTTTTTGTATATAACCGATATCGTTTTGTCCATGCTGGTGACGGCGTGAATGCAGAGTGTGCTCTGGGCGCGCTTTGTTTGCTACAGATCCAGGAGCCAACAAGAGGTCGTTTCTAAGCATGGTAGAATGATCGCATAATGACCAGCCAAAGCAGAGAAGTTATTGTCATGTACGGCTATTGTTTGGGGTTCATCAAGGCACGAAACAAGGAGATTGAATCAACATGAATGTAAAAATTGCTCATATCGCCGCCATCTTTACGGTTCTGGCTCTTGCCGGATGTGCCAACAACGGACCTGACGGCGGGCACAGTGAAAAATGGTACGAGAAGCATACAGCGGACATGCGCGCAGAAAACAAATGGTGTGCAGGCCAATCCCTTGACACCCAAATGCATAGTAAGTCTTGTACGCAAGCTGAAAGGGCAGCATCCAACATCATTAGCCAAAAAGAACATCAATCATATCTGAATACAATCAAATCCATAGATAAAGGAATAGCAGCCTTGCCGAAAGAGGCACAGCAAGGCGAAGCACAGATGCGTGCATATAATAATTGCCTTGAAAATGGTGGTAATTTTGCTAGCTGCGATAAAACTGGAGATAAAAAATCAGGATAATTCCCTATTGCTCAAAGGCTATCCACTAATGCTGCGTTTGGATGTGATAAAGCGCAATGGACCTGTGCTTTTTGACGTTAACAAAATGCTGTGTGAAGACTGCTTGGTGTTTGAAGAATGCGGCTGCATGCGAGGGCAGATTGGTAATCGCGGGATCAATTTGTTCTCTTGATCGTTTTTGCGGGACAAAAAAAGGGGCCGAAGCCCCTTTCTCTCACACGACTGCTTAGTGCAGCGTGTGGCGAGAATCGCGTTGTTCTGCGAGGTTGATGACCTTGCCAGCGCGCATAAATGCGGGGGTTTCGGTCATGGTTTTTTCCTGTTCAGGCGTCAACACATTACCGCCAGAGGCAGGGGTTTCGGCAGGCTGCACAGGGGCTTTCGCCGCTGCTTTGGCCTTTTTCCATTTGCTCACTTGAACGATGGTTGCTTTGGCTCCCTTGACGGAGGCCTTGCTAACGACTGCAGTCCCAGCAACAAGGCGTGGAGCAGTCCAAGCGGCGGCCTTACCTACTGCTTTCGCAGCGGTAGCAGCCTTGGACGGACCTGCCTTGGGAGCAGGGGCTGGTGCGGCCGGTTGTACGCCGGCTTGTTCCGCCTTGAGGCGGGTGATTTCAGCATGAGCCTTTGCGATGCTGGCTTCATGACCAGTTTTTTTCGCAGATATAAATCCGCGTATAGTTAAAAACACTCCCGCCCAAAAGACGAGTCCTAAAACAATACCCATAACACCAATAGATACCATTGCCATAATTACACTCCTTTCGAAAGGAGGAACTATCTCCCAATCGGGAGGATAGTCCCGATTGGGAAGGCAAACAGGAGCGACCTGCTTGCGAAAATTTCCAGTGTAACGCCCTGGACGGTCACCCTCGAAGAAAGTCGAGAGAGCTTGGAGTGCTTAGCTTGGCATGGGCCAATCCTACTTTTGGTTTTATTAAGTGCCTTTTTTTCGTGTTATTCTGTTTGAGTAGTAGGGATGAATAAGTAAGGAGCTTGAACTATGGCATTAGAATGTCCAACTTGCGGAAGCCAGGAAGTGCGTAGAGCATCTCTGGCCTATGAAATGGGGGTACAAAAAACTCGGAATAAAACCCTGGGCGGTGGAGTGGCGCTCTCTATGGTCGGTCCTATCGTTGGTGTAGGAGGTGCAGTATCACGGGGCCGGAATACTTCGCTTTTTGCAGAACGCTTTGAACCACCCAAAAAGGTCAGGCCGTTTATGAGGACTTTTTTGACGTTTCTGATTGGAGTACCTTTGTATTGCTTTGCCGTACTGATTGGTCTCTCTATTGGGTCGAATTTCTCGATTTTGTTGTCAGGGGGGTTCGGTTTGTTTTGTCTGTTCGTGTTGCCGTTTATCATTTTTTTGGTTTCAGTTCAGAAGAACAGGGACACAGAAAGAAAGATGCAGGACTGGAGCCGCCTTTTTGTGTGTGAGCGGTGCGGCGAGGTCTTTGAACCAAAACAATTTTCACAGAAAAGAGGCGATCGTCCCGAATATCAGTAGGAACCCCCCTATGATAAACAGATTAGGGAAATCCTGGACCAAAGAAACAATATTCCAAAGAATGATCCCTGGTATGGTTTTTCCCTCTTCGTCTATATGCACTTCATTAATACGTTCTGGATAAGGGAATTTCAATCTAGTGTGCAACGCATTGGAAACACATCGTATGTCTTTCCTGTTTTTCATATGATTTATAAAATTTTCCATCATTTCCCTCGTATTTCAGCGTAGGTGAACAATGCCGCCCAAGACTAACACTATGGGATGGGGCTTTGGTTTTGACAAGCGCCGGTGTACTGGTACCCACTTTATTTGATGACCAGAGACACTAAATTTTAACCGCCCGCAGCCTTCTTAGCCATGTTCACAGCAAAGTTTGCGCCATTCATACCGCTGATGCTGACGCTGCCACCTATAGCGTGTGCAAACTCGTGCGTTTTCAGAAGAGCAAAAACAGCAACTATTTCCAGGATGATAAGTTCTATAACCACAACAAAATTGATGCTGCCAGATGCTATCACGCTGAGCACGGCATGGCCCCCATGGCCTGTTTGAGAGGTCATACTGGAAAAGTAAGAACCCATAGCCGTTTCCATAAAACCAACGATAACCGTACTCACCATGAGGTAAATGCCACTCATGATCAGCATCTTTAACCATCCTTCGAATAGTGGTCTTGTAACTGGCAAAACCAAAAACGGAATAAACACAGGACCTACAGCTATGGCTATACCTGCAACTATTTGATAGCCAAGATAAATAACAACAAATATAACCATTAATAATATGAAAATTCCGCCTGAAATACCAATAACAACCACGTCCAGTAAAAGGTTCCATACGATGCTAAAGAAATGTGTAATATCTCCGATAAGACCTCCAGGGAATGGTACATCTAGGACCGATATCATTTCTTTCATCATGGAGATGAAATTTGCGCCAAATCCATAAAAGAGTTGGATAAAGACTTCCTGGTTACCTTTTGCACCAATGAGGACACCAGCCGCGTATTTAAATCCAATAATCACTGCATTTGTCAGGTTGTCGTAATCCTTAAGTAGCCAAAATGTGAAACCTACCGTGAACAATAATGAAAACAAAGGGCGTAGACCCATATGCCAGATATCGGCTTGGGAGAGCATGATCATAATGCCCAACCAGACCAGTGCGATTCCACCGAGTATCGCAGTAGTATATTCTGCCGTGCCAATATACCGGTTCGCCATAGTATCACCATCTTTCATGATGTTTTCAATCAGAGAAACAAAAATGGTGGATTTTGGGATGGATATATTTTTTAAATCATTTTTGACGTATGTACTGTCTGCCGCACTTTTCCCCTTGTTTTCGATGATTAATATTTCTTTTTTCATTGATTTCTGACATTGTGGTAATTCAGGATTTTGCGCACACTCATAAGTTTCTGCATAAGATTGAATAGAGAAAAAAAACATCATTATCGAAAATAATGATAGAATAATTTTTTTGTAAGTAGTTGTTGTCATGAATTATTATCTCCAGTTTTATCGCAAGTGATAAAATTGCCACCATTTTCCAGGCAGTCATTATAGGTTCGCATAGCTGCTTCACCTTGTTGGACTTCATTGGGTATGGCTGCAAGACCATTGTTTGCTGAATTAATTGCGTCTAGATTGGATTTGTATGAAATTTTACTGTTGACATTGGCTACTTGTTCCTCATTCTCGCTCAGCGCGCGCCGTTTGCTGGCCGCCATCTGCGCGCTATTAATATCCTGCAATAAAATCTGATTTTGCTGCTCAATGGTATTCAGCTCCTTCGCCATTTCCACCTGTCCACTGGTGTTCCCATCTATGGCGCTTGCTTCATTGGATTGCGCCTCAATCTCTGGCGCCAGTTTATCCACAGCCCGCATGGAGTTGGCGGCTTCCTGAAGTGTCGCCCGAGTTTGCGCCGCTGTGTTGGTTTGTGCGGTTTCCACCGTGTTCAGATAGTCTTCCGGTGTGAGGGAAGAGTTCAGGATATCCAGATTCTGCTGCTCGACGGTTTGCTGGATATTGGCGAGGTTCCCATAGAGATCTTCGTATTCATTTTTGAGCCCCATCACCTCCTCATAATTGTATTCCATTTGCTGGATAGGTGTGGTTATTTTGGAGATCTCCCGAGACGGTAATGTGGCCAGATTCTGCAAATCGGTCATGTATCCGTTGAGCGTATTGATCTGCGTTTGCACCGAAGATAAGGCGGTAGTGACATCCTTGGCATAGGTTTGCAATTGGGTCACTTCCTGGACGATCTGTTCCGGAAGGGTTGCGCCGATGATGGATGTGGCATTCGCTGTGCCCGGGATCAAATTGATCCCAACAAACCCAGCCGCCCATAAGGCCCGACGTAGTGATTTAGCCAAGACGTTGCGCTTCTTGAACATATCGTGCTCTCCACTCCGGGTCTCCGGATTTTTGCCACCGTTTAAATATATCCCTGGCCGCCGAATCTGAACGCAAATAAGCCAGTGTTTCCCGATCGAAAGTAGATTGTATCACCTTGGGAATACCGTTTTGGATGACATAATAGTCCCTTTTTGGCGTTAATTTCTGAAGCTCTTCTACCTGGTAAGGGTCAATCTGAAAATTCTTCCGATAAAAGTCCTTGAACGTAGAAGCTTTGGGATGTGGTAAGAGAATCAGCGTCGGGACATTATCAATAATTGACGAAAAAGATGCACTGTTCTGGCTCTCGAATGCAGACTGTGTAGCCATGACGACAATAACGTTTTTCTTTGCCAATCGTTTCAGCCACTGTTTTAAGCGGTCTGAGAAAACCGGGTCTTCAAAAGCAAACCAGGATTCCTCCAGATAGATCAGAGTTGGGCTGCCATCCAGTGATTTTTCGATGCGGTGAAATATATAGCTCAAAAAAGCCCGCGCGGGCGCTTTGAGCTCCATATTCGTGACCTCATCCATCGCAATGGTCGTATATCGGGAAAGCTGGAATTTGTCCTCTTTCGCGGAAAAGAACTTGGCCCATATCCCCGTTGTCCAGATGGCCAGACGGTTGCGCAGGGCAGGGGCCTGGGGGCCGGTAAAGTGTTCCCCCAATACGCTCAAGCGCCGGAATTCTTCGGGTACGGCCATCATGCGTTGTACGCAGGCCGCCAGTTCAATGCTTTCCTCACTGTTGAGGGGTTCTTTGGTGGACAGTAATTGCTCCAGCCATTGGCCCAACCACTCTACATCGCTGGCGGTTTCGAGATTCTGGATGGGGTTGAGGGGCATCCCTTCCTCGCTGGCATAATCCATGTACACCCCGCCATTTTGCAGGCAGGTAATCAGGTTGCTTTGATCTTTATCAAAAACAAAAACCCGGGACCGTGGGTAACGCATCCACTGGCTAATCAGGAAATTGACGAAGGCGGATTTACCGGAGCGGCTGGGGCCGGCGACCAAGGTATGCCCCAGATCCGCGACATGGAAATTAAAATCAAAGGTGGCTTGTTCTTTGGTTTCAAATTTAGCCAGTGCCGGGATCGGGGTGTTGAGTTGCTCGCTGAGGTAATCGTTTTGCGGGCGCCCGGTATAGATGCCGTGGACAGGAATCAAATCTGCAATGGGGCTACCGGTCAAAAATATCCAGCGTACCGGAAGTGCCCATTGCCCGGGGAGTGTTCCGGCCCAGGCCGAAAGGGCATGGATGTGTTCGCGTAGGGGCGTGAATTCCTTCTCGGTGAGGGCCTTGTAGACCTCATCCACCTGTTCGTTGAGCGGAGACGTTTTATCGCCGTACACCAAAATGGAGATATTGGTATAGGCAGCAAGGGCGTTGCCGGTGGCAAAACTCTTAATGGCCTGACTGGTTTGCCCGGAGCGCACATCCGCATCGTCGTTAATATTTTCCGTCTCTTGTTCGGTGATGGCCTCACCGGCAGCAGAGAGAATGTTTTTTCGGGTGTTGTTGTAAAAACTGCGGAATTTTTTCATGTAATTTTTCGCCGCATTGACGTCCGTCATACGCAAGGCAAAACTGAGTGTCCATTCCGCATCCACCTGATACAGCACATCCAGCATGCCCGGCTGGGTATGTTCCGGGTAAGCCTCGGGTTCGCCCTTAATGGAGAACACCGCTACATCCTTGGTCTGTGTCGGGCCGGAAAAATGCAGGGCATCTTCCGTGACCTGCAGGGTGTCCATCCCCAAATAACTATCCAGCAAGGCATATCGGGGTAAAGCGATAGGGCGGGGATCGGGTTCTGTGGGCGTGACCATCTGATTCAGAAAACCCCACAAGTCCTTTTCCTGCAAGCGTTTGAAGCTTCCCATAGCGGTGACGCTGTTCTCCATGAGATGCACGATTTTTTCCAGTTGCATGGACTGGTTTTCCAAATGCTCACCCAAAGCGGCATCCATCGCTTTAAAACCCAGGCTGGTCTTGAAGGTGGTGGCCATGCTGGCGATGACGCTGGGATGCTTTTGATAGGCCGCTTTAAAGGTTTCCACAAATTTCCCAGGACCAGAGGGTGGCAGGACCAGAACCGACAGAAAATGGCGATGACGGTAATGATTTTTGCTTGTGAAATGTTCGTAGTAGCTATGAGCAATAGCATCGGCCACAGTCTCTCCGGTTTCTGGAACCGGGATGCTTTCTTTGCGTCGGGTGTGAGTAAACCAAAGATAAATATCATCGCGCCGGAGCTTCATGAGCATGCGCTCCATGGCCTCCGCATTGACATTGACCTCTTCAGGTGAAATGCCGTCGTAGTCCTTGGAGAAATACTCCACAACCGCGAGCAACCCCCGATCTTTGCACAGCACCGTTTGATGGTCCCACGGGGCCAGCCAGGGGATAATCTCTGCCAGTGAATG
>NZ_JBYCKP010000618.1:0-1147 GCF_057473445.1 Acidithiobacillus sp. TH-A36
AGCAGATTTTGCCCCGCTTCGGTTTTTGCCTGCCACCAGGAGCTGGTAGCTGAACGCGCAGCCCATTGTTCCTGAATGAATGCTTGTGTTGCAGGGCTGCCGGGGCGATAGCGCGGTGCCATACACTGTAACCAGATGGTCGGATCAGACCGGGATTCTTCAAAAGGACGGGCAGATTCTGGTGGATGGTAAACAATTCCCGGTAGAAAGCGGGGCACAGCAGGTCCATCAAGACTATCCCAACGCCAGGCCCAGCGAATTTGTTCCTGGGCATCCAGCAGGGCCAGATTGCCGCGCCCTCCGAAACACTCGGCAATGAGACTGAGCTGATCTACCCGCTTGCTGATATGTATTCGGCTGAAGTCCAGGCGCACAATCCGGTCAGCCCAGGGAACGGCAATCCGTTCTATCCGAAAGCCTTTGAGCCGCTGCTGAAGAAGGTTGCTCCAATGGCCCTGTTGTTCCTCTGGTGCTGCACTTTCCGGTGCCAGCCAGAGCCCCAGCGGTGTACGCTGAACCATGCAGGCCAAGGTCTGCTTGCCCGTGTGCAAGTGGAGGCCACCTGCTGCCGCACTGATTTTATGAATGCTTTGTCCTGCCAGCTGTTGCTGGAAAAATTGCGCAGCGGCGGCCAGTTGCAGTGTATCCATGGAGAGTGAATTCAGCGGTCGGCTGCGGGGTCGCTTACGGCTCCCGAGCGGTGCAGCAAATCCATCAGGCATGCCAGGGCTGCTGCAGGCTCCTGCTGGGCGTGATTCACTACGCAATCCGGGTGTTCGGGTTCTTCGTAGGGATCATCTACGCCCGTAAATCCTTTGATTTCTCCGCGCAAAGCTTTGGCGTAAAGCCCTTTAGGGTCGCGTTCGGCACAGAGCGCCAAGGGTGTCGCTACATGTACCTCCAGAAAAAGTCCGCCCGCTTCTTCCACCAGGCGTCGGGCTTCGGCACGTGCCTGTCGATAAGGAGAAATGGCTGCTACCACCGCAATGCCGCCGTGGCGTGCGACCAGACTGGCCACAAAACCAATACGGCGGATATTTTCATCGCGATCGTCGCGACTGAAGCTTAAGCCCTTGGACAGAAAACGGCGGATAATATCGCCGTCGAGCATGGTTACCGCACGTTCATCCTCCGCTTCGAGCTGTCG
>NZ_JBYCKP010000619.1:0-8692 GCF_057473445.1 Acidithiobacillus sp. TH-A36
TTTTCGGCATTAAATACTCCCGCCATATCCCATTTAACCTGCCCACGCAGCTGCCCCTGCTCCACAATACTGAAGCACCTGCCATCGGGGCTATCCAGTTGTACCTGCCAATCGCCCTCGCCAGAAAAACGCTGCACCGGCGTCCAGCAGCCCTTGTCCAGAACTTGCTGCAAAGCGGGTGCCGCCGCGTTGACAATCAACGCCCCCGTACCGGGCACTGTCCGCAGCAAATGATGGAACTGGGTGATGATGGCCGCGAGATCCGGAAAAATATCGGCATGATCATATTCCAGATTATTCAGTATCAGCGTACGCGGATGATAATGCACGAATTTGGAACGCTTATCGAAAAAGGCCGTATCGTACTCGTCGGCCTCAATCACAAAAAACGGACTGTCAGTAAGCCGCGCCGAAATCCCGAAATTCAGCGCTTCGCCACCAATCAGAAAGCCCGGATTGAGTCCCGCTTCCTGCAAAATCCAGGTCAATATGGAAGTGGTGGTGGTTTTTCCGTGGGTGCCCGCCACTGCCAGTACCCAGCGACTGGCGAGAATCTCCCGCGCCAGCCAGGCAGGGCCGGAATCATAAGGAATCTGCCGATCCAGTACCGCCTCCACACAGGGATTCCCCCGGGACAGGGCATTACCAATAATGACCAGATCAGGCGCGGGATTGAGCTGTGCGGGGTCATACCCTTCATGCACCACAATCCCCTCGCGGGCCAGCAGCTCGCTCATGGGTGGATAGGTGTGGGTATCAGAACCCGTTACCTGATGTCCGGCGGCACGCGCCAACAAGGCCACTCCACCCATGAAAGTCCCGCAAATACCGAGGACGTGAATATGCATGCGGGATTAGTGCATGGTACTGCGGGATGGAGCGCCCAAACGCTGATCAAGCATCTGATTGGCCAGTTCAAAAAGTGCAGAAAATTTTTCCAGCAACTCCTGATAACGGGTCATCAACGCTTCTTCTTCGGCCAGCACCGGATGGTCGTCCAGAGAACGGGCCAACATGTCCCGGGCCATGCCCAAACGCTCCACCACCTCAAAATACGCCCAACCATCGGGAGGCTGGGCACTGGCTGCGGCCATTTCCTGCTGGTAATACCAAACCAGGGCGCCCCGGGTAACAGCCTGGGCAGCGGTGGGTTCTTCCACTTCTGTCAACTGCCACTCATGACTGGTGGGTTCCTGCCAGTCCATATACACATGCCAGCGCTGACCGTTTTCGTCGGACATAAACTCCAGACGCACCCCAACCCCCTGGTCGCCAAGGCGGGCAATCAGGCGTTCTGCCTCTTCCCAATCATCGGCATAATCCGGAATGGGACTGCCGGGGACAGAACCCATGACCAGCAGCTCCACCTGCTCCAGGTAGTTGTGGTCCAGCGGGGCGCTACGGGCGGTTTCCAGCGCGTCATTGCTACTCAAAGAAGGTTCCTTCCACCGGACTGCTGGCGCTGGCGTAGAGTTTACGCGGCATCCGGCCTGCCAAAAACGCCTTGCGCCCGGCATCCACACCCAGACGCATGGCTTCCGCCATCAATATCGGATCCTTGGCGGCAGCAATGGCCGTATTCAGGAGTACCCCATCACAACCCAGTTCCATGGCCACCGCCACATCCGAGGCCGTACCCACCCCTGCATCCACCAGAATCGGCACTGTCGCCTGTTCAAGAATAATGCGCAGATTATAGGGATTGCGAATCCCCAGCCCCGAACCAATGGGCGCCGCCAGCGGCATCACCGCCACACAGCCCATTTCCGCAAAGGCCTTGCAGGCCACCGGATCATCCATGCTGTACACCATCACCTCAAAACCCTCGGCAACCAGGGTTTTGGCCGCTTCATAGGTTTGCCGCATATCTGGATAAAGGGTCTGAGGATCGCCAATGACTTCCAGCTTGACCAGTTTCCAGTCGCCCAGTTCACGGGCCAGACGACAGGTGCGCACGGCGTCTTCAGCGGTATAACAGCCCGCCGTATTGGGAAGAATGGTAAATTGATCCGGAGGCAAAGCCTCCAGCAAATTGGGGGCGTCCCGATCCTGGCCAAGATTCACCCGACGCAGCGCCACGGTAATGATTTCCGCACCGGCCGCATCTACGGCCGCCCGGGTTTCCGCAAAATCCTTGTACTTGCCCGTACCCACCAACAATCTGGAATGGTACGCACGCCCCGCGATCACCAGGGGATCTTTATGCATGGTCATTATTTCACCTCAAAATAGGGATTGATGCCGCAGCGCCAACCATTAACCGCCGCCTACCGCCTGAATAATTTCCAGACGATCACCCGCCGCAAGCATGACCTCGCCATGAGTGCTGCGCGGCACAATTTCGCCATTGCGCTCTACCGCCACCCGCCGCCCTGCCCAACCCAAATCGGCCAGTAGCGCCAGCACCGTCATTAGCTCCGGCACCTCACGGGGCGCACCATTTACCTGTATCAGCATGCCTGCGATGCTAGAACCTCCCCGCAGGGGCGTCAATCCTGCTGGGCAAAGATGCACCGGTAGATGATCTCATGGGAAACCCTCTGACAGTTAGCTGGATCTTGGCTCAGCCCCATGGCATCTATACAAACCGCTCCGCCCGATAAGGCGCCGGATCCGTAAACGGCGTTTCGCCGCCCATCATTTCTGCCAGCAGGCGTCCGGTTGTCGGGCCGAGGGTCAGACCTTGGTGACAGTGGCCAAAGGCGTACCAGAGACCTTTGTAGCCAGGGGCGGGGCCGATAATGGGCAGCATGTCGGGGGTGCAGGGGCGTGAACCCAGCCAGGCTTCCGGGTCCAGGCGTTCGCCGAGGCTGGGCAGGAGTCGCCGGGCTTGCGCTTCGGCGCGGGTCAGGGGAATGGCGGAACGGGGCGCGTCGCGGTCGGCGAATTCGGCGCCAGTCGTCAGGCGAATACCCTTTTGCATGGGGGCCAGTACATAACCCTGATCAGCGTCCAGTACCGGGTGGCAGAGTGGCGTAGCGGGCTGGCTGTAATGCATGTGGTAGCCCCGTTTCACGAAAAGCGGCGGATGAAAACCCAGTGCGCGGGTAATATCTGGCGACCAGGCTCCCAGGGCAATCACCAGTTCGGCGGCTTCTATGGGGCCGTGTGCACTTTGTAAGCGCCATCCCGCGTGTTCTTTTTGCACTTTTTCAGCATTGCCGGTGCGAAACTCGCCGCCCAGTTGGGTAAAGTAATTCAAATAGGCGCGAGTCAGGGCGTGGGGGTCGGTGACGGCCAGCGGTTGGGTCCAGTGAATACCTCCCGCAAGGCCGGGGCGCAAAGTCGCTTCCATCTGCGCCACTTGTGCCGTATCCAGTGCCTCATAAGTGACCCCAAAGTGCTCAGCCTTGTAGGCGGCTTCCTGCAGGGCATGGTCCAGGGATTCTGCATGGGCATGAACCTGCAACCAGCCACCGGCACGAAACAGGTTTGTCGCTCCGGCCAGACCGGCCAGGGCCAGATGATCATCCAGGCAATGGGTAATCAGGGCCGCATAGTGGCGGGCAATGACCCGATGCCGATCTTCCTGGGAGTTGTACCAGTATTGCATAAAGGGAATAGCCAGACGGGGCAGCATGGTGCCGCGATAATAGGCTTCCGTCGAGCGATTGCGGGCGTAACTCAGCATCTGCGCCAGAGCACGCGGAAAGGGATGCGGCATGACCGCTTCACGCTGGATCAGTCCGGCATTGCCAAATGATGTCCCCTCCCCTGGACCCTGGCGGTCGAGCAGTAAAGTCTGCCGACCACGCAGTTGCAACTGCAGGGCAATGGATACGCCGACTATGCCGGCTCCCAGGACGATGACGGCGTGTTGATTGGCCATCAGTACGGCTCCACCCGTCCGCGTGGAGGGCAACGAAGCTTCATAACTTCCACGTTCTCTGCCATGACGGTTCCCTCTGAATGGCTTTTAAAGCGAGATTCTGCCCCAATCACCTGCAAAACAGAAGACCATGCGAAAATAGCCAAGTTCGTTTAGATTCCTTGGCGCTTGCTGCAACTTGACAGAAGGCAGTGGCTCGGCCATGGTTGCGGGAAATTGTGAGGACACCCATGCTGCATTTTCCTGATATCAATACCGTTGGTTTTCCCCTGGGTCCCATTACCATTCACTGGTACGGATTACTTGAAATCATCAGCTTTGTCATTGCGACGGTGTGGCTGATCCGGCGCGGCAAAATGTCGCACTGGAACTGGCGCAAGGAACAGGTTGTCGATCTGGAATTTTATGTGGCAGTCGGGGCCATACTGGGTGGTCGAGTGGGTTACATTATCTGGTATAACCTGCCCTATTACCTTAGTGAACCCATCAAGATGCTGTATATATGGGATGGTGGCATGTCCTTTCATGGCGGACTGCTGGGCGTGGTGCTGGCCTGCTGGGCGTTTGCCAAGTCTCATCAAGATCACAGTTTTCTGCCCACCCTCGATTTTATTGCACCGGCAGTACCCATTGGGTTGGGGCTGGGGCGTTTGGCGAATTTCATCAACGATCAGTTGTTTGGCCGGGTCAGTCACCTGCCTTGGGCCATGGTTTTTCCTGCCGGTGGACCACAGCCACGCCAGCCTTCGCAGATTTACGAATTTCTGCTGGAGGGGGTGTTGTTGTTTCTGATTCTGGCCATTTATAGCCGCAAAGCGCGCCCAGCCGGATCAATAGGCGGCATGTTCGTGCTGTTCTACGGGATTTTCCGCTTTGTGGCTGAGTTTGCCCGCCAACCCGATATTCAGTTGGGTTTTGTGTTTGGCCCGTTCACCATGGGGCAGGTCTTGTCCGTACCGATGATTATTCTTGGCCCGGTGCTTATCTGGTGGGCGTATAAGGGAGGCTTTGCCGAATCGCCGCCGGCAACAAACTCGTCAGCCTCCAGCAAAACCGTCAGCGAACACTGATTTTCGATATTTTCAGGAGCTACTGATCCGTGGCTGATGAACTCAATGCACCGCAATTGGAGGCCGTCCACCATGTTCATGGCCCCCTGCTGGTTCTGGCTGGCGCGGGTTCCGGCAAAACCCGGGTCATCACGCGTAAAATTGTGCACCTGATTCGTGATCAACAGGTGGCCCCCAAACATATTTGCGCGGTGACTTTTACCAACAAGGCCGCCCGCGAAATGAAAAGCCGGGTCAGCCAATCCCTGCAGGGGCATAACAGCCGGGGCCTGATGGTATCCACCTTTCATCGTCTGGGCCTGGATATTTTGCGCAAGGACATTGAACGCCTGGGTTACCGCAACAACTTCAGCGTCATTGATCCGGGAGACAGCCTTAGCATGGTGCGCAACCTGCTGCGCGATGCCAATGGTCCCAGCGATCTGGCAGAGGCCATTCAGGCACGCATTTCGCGCTTTAAAAATGACGGATTTCTGCCCCAGGAGGCGCAGGGGGAAGATCGGCTGGGGGAAGAAGCAGCGGTCATCTACAAGCCCTATCAACGTGCCCTGAGTGCCTGTAATGCGGTGGATCTGGATGATCTGATTCTGCTCCCTACCCGCCTGCTGCAGGAAAACGAGGAAGCCCGCACGGCCTGGCAGGATCGTATCCGTTATTTACTGGTGGACGAGTATCAGGACAGTAATGGTGCCCAGTATCGCCTGATCCGCAATTTGCTGGGAGTGCGTCACAATCTGACCGCTGTGGGGGATGATGATCAGAGTATTTATTCCTGGCGGGGGGCTGCAGCCGACAATCTGCATCGTCTGGCGCAGGATTATCCGGCCCTGAAAGTCATCAAGCTGGAGCAGAATTATCGTTCTACCGGCCGTATTCTCCAGTCCGCCAACGCAGTGATTGCGCAAAATCCCCATCTCTTTGAAAAACGCCTGTGGAGCACCCTGGGGGATGGACATCCCATCCGGGTGTTGAACTGCGCCGATGAAAGTGATGAAGCCGAACAGGTGGTCAACGCCATTCTCCGCGACCGTTTTCAGCGCCAGGGAGAGTATCGGGATTATGCGATTCTTTATCGCAGTAACCATCAGTCCCGACCTTTTGAGGCGGCTTTGCGCAATGCCCGCATTCCTTACCAGATTTCCGGTGGGCTGTCGTTTTTTGAGCGCAGCGAAATCAAGGATTTTCTGGCCTATTTGCGTTTACTGAGTAATCCTGATGACGATCCGGCCTTTTTGCGCGCGGTCAACACTCCGCGTCGGGGCATTGGCAGCAGCACCCTCGAAAAACTGGGCGAGTTTGCCAAGGCCCGGAATCTGTCTCTGTTTGCTGCGGTTTGGGAAGATGGGCTGGAACTGCCGGAAAAGGGTCGCAACGCCCTGCGCAGTTTTGCCGGATGGGTCAACCTGAAAGCTGATGAAGTCCAGAAAACGGAGCTGATGCCAGCCCTGCAAAGCCTGCCCGATGACATTGGCTATTTGCCCTATCTGCATAATGAAGGGGATGAAAAAGATGCAGCCCGGCGCTGGGAGAACATTCAGGAACTACTGGCCTGGATGCAACGACTGCAGGAGCAGGAAGATGGCCCGCAAACACTGGTGGAAATTCTCAACCGGCTGATGCTGTTTAATGTGCTGGAGCGGGAAGAAGACGATGACCGGGATGTGCTGCGCCTTTCGACCCTGCATGCCGCCAAGGGCCTGGAGTTTCCCCAGGTGTTTCTGGTGGGCGCGGAAGAGGAGTTACTGCCGCATCGTAACAGTGAAACCCCGGAACAAATCGCCGAAGAGCGGCGCTTGTTTTATGTGGGAATGACCCGCGCCCGCTTCCGTCTGACCCTCAGCCGCTGCCGCAAACGGCGGCGCTATGGTCAGGACGCCAATCCCAAGGCCTCCCGCTTTTTGCAGGAAATTCCCAAGGAACACCTGGACTGGCAGGGTGCAGACAGCGAGGAAGAGACCATGGACCCCGCCGTGGCTTTTGCCCGCCTGCGCGAAATGCTTGGTAAAAACTGATCTCATTCTGCATCTGTCAGCAGTTGTTCGCGGATGCTTTACAGCAACTATGACCGTATCGCAGGAACAAAAAGCATCCAGGACACCCACCGGATGACGCTTACGCAAAAGGGGCCATCCACAAATGGACAGCCCCTTTCAGTGACAACAGCGCGCTGCAATCAGTGTGCGGAGACGCTAGCCATCGCCTTGACGCGTGCAGAAAGACGGCTCTTGGTACGTGCAGCAGCGTTAGGATGAACGATACCCTTACCGGCAGTCTTGTCGATGACCGATTCTGCGGCATGCAGGGCCACGCGGGCTTCTTCCTGATTACCAGCGTGGACGGCCTTGAGCACCTTCTTCACGTAGGTACGCAGGCGTGAACGCATGCTGGCATTGCGCAAGCGGTGGTTTTCGTTTTGTAACACGCGCTTGCGCGCCTGAGCTGTATTCGCCAAGTTTTACTCTCCGTGTCTTTGCGTAGCTGATTACTGCTGAAATTTGAAGCTGTGGATTATGACCCTTTCCTGCAGCATTGTCAACGGATTATCTGCAGATGCCGGGGTTGCACGCAGACTTTGAGGAAGTTTCCCACGGTGATCTGTGCGGCTTCGGCCTGGTGGCGGGGCAACAGCATTTCCAGGGAGGTAGGCCCTTCCAGATAAAGGCGCATGCTCAGACCTTCTTTTCGGCAAGCCTTGACCTGCACCGACAGATGATTGGGACAAAAATGCGCTGCCCCCGCATCTTGCAGGTAGATATCCTCAGCGCGCAAAGCCAGTTGTACTGAAGTCCCCACCGACAGACCAGCCTGCCAATCGGCCTGCAACTGCCAATCGGGACCTGCTACCTGCAGATGTGATTCATCATCCGAGTCAACCACCCGACCTGATAGAAAATTACGGAAACCCAGCAATCGGGCTGAAGCGACATGACGCGGCCGCGCAAACACTTCGGCGGGGGTGTTTTCCTGGACAATACGGCCATCGCGCAAAATAGCCATATGGTCCGCCAGCATCGCCAGATGAGGGTCATGACTGACCGCCAGTACAGGAATCCCGAATTCGTGAACCTCCCGTACCAATTCATCCAGTACCTCGTCCCTGGTCGCCATATCCAGCGCTGAAGTGGGCTCATCCAGCAGTAATAATTGAGGTTTTCGTGCCAGCGCCCGCGCCAGGGCCACCCGCTGTTTCTGGCCTCCGGAAAGTTCAGACGGAAACCGATTCGCCAAATCTTCAAGACCAACCCGTTGGAGCAAGACCAAAGCATCCGTACGGCGATGTGCAGAGCGCGGCAAGGGAAATGCGACATTTTCCCAGGCCCGCAGGTGTGGGAAAAGCGCATATCCTTGGGGCAAATAAGCAATGGGACGTTGCTCTACCATCAGATCTCCGTAAGGACTGACCCGGGCCGGGAGCAAACCGGCAATGGCCTTCAGCAGCGACGATTTACCCACACCGGAAACCCCCAGCAGGACGGTGAAACCTCTTACTTGAAGGCTAATATCCAGGGCAAGAGGCTGCTGCATCCGACAACGAATGTGCAGGGCGGGAGCAGATTGCTTCAAAACATGGCCTGCGTCTGCCGCCGGGCGCGCAAACCAATCCAGAGCGGCAAGGGAACAGCCACCAGAAAAAATATCCACAGCAAGGGGTAAACTGCACTGAGACCGATATCCTGCAAATTGACCCACAATTTGACCGGAATTCCCTCAGGGAAATACGCCACAATCAACACAATGCCAAACTCACCCATGGCCCGTACCCAGGCCAGGGCCACCCCGGCTGACAAACCAA
>NZ_JBYCKP010000620.1:0-4182 GCF_057473445.1 Acidithiobacillus sp. TH-A36
ATTGTACCAATGTGACCAGAATGGCGATCAGCACCAAGCCCCGCAGGAATCCGAAAAAAGTGCCCAGAAACCGGTCGGTGGCTCCAAAGCCAATGCCGTATAATAACTTACGCACCACAAAAGCGCACAGGGTTCCAACTACCAGACAGCCAAAAAACAGGATAAAGGAGGCTAAGGGCACCCGCCATCCGACAGGAATATCATGGGACAACTGCGGCGCCAGCCAGCTCCCCCCCCAGGTCCAGGCTACATAAAATCCACCAACCCAGGCCGCCAATGAAAAAAATTCGCGAACCATGCCCCGAAACAGTCCCCACAGGGCGGATAATACGACCAGCCCGACAACGACAATATCCAGCCAGTAATTCACACGCTGGTACCGTCCAGCCATTGCCGGGGCAACTGCTTGACCAGATGAAATGATCCGAAGCAGACAATGCTGTCATCGGCTGTCAAAACGGCACCCAGTGCATCAAGAGCGGTTTGCATGTTTTCCTCAATTTCCACATGAGCAGCGCCCATTTCCCACAAACATTTCTGCAGACTGGCGGCACTGGCGGCACGTGGCGTATCGGTTATTTCCAGAACATGCCAGACTTCTACACGCCTGAGCAAGTTTTTCAGGGTACCTGCAACATCTTTATCGGCGAGCATGGCCACTACGGCATGGCAGCGCCCGCCCTGGCCCTCCAACAGCGTTGCCAATTGTGCCACTGCCTGAGGATTGTGGGCGACATCAACAATCAGACGCGGACCGTTTTCTCCCCAAGGCCGTAACATCTGTGCCCTGCCCGGCAAATCTGGCCGGATTGACCAATGGCTCAATGCCGCAGCGGAAACGGGTAATTTTTTTTGCAGAACCCAGACGGCGGCCAGGGCGAGGGCCAGGTTCTGCCATTGCGCAGCAGCGGGCCAGAGCGGTTCCGGCATTGCCAGGGTCTGGCCGAATCCCCACCAACGGCGGGCTTGTGCATCAAAGTCGAAATCCTGACCGAGTAATTGTAATGGCACCTGATGTTGCGCTGCTGTTTCCAGCACGGAGGCACAGGGATTTGCAGCATCTCCGTACAGAGCCGGCACATTGGGTCGAAAAATTCCGGATTTTTCCCGACCGATGGACAGTCGATCCGGTCCCAGCCAGTCCTGATGATCCAGATCTACCGTAGTCAGCACGCTGCAGTCCGGATCAAAAGCGTTGACAGCATCCAGTCGCCCACCCAGTCCGACCTCCAATATGGCCAGATCCACCTGCGCCGTACAGAGAATTTTCACTGCAGCCAGGGTCGTGATTTCAAAAAAGGTCAGAGCAATACTTCCGGCAACGGCCGCAATGTCATCCAGTGCGGCGTCCCAGTCGGACATCGGAGCAGAGATGCCATTCAGCCGCAGACGTTCGTTAAACGACCAGATATGCGGACTGGTATAGGCGGCAACCCGGTAACCGGCCTGTCGATAAAAAGTCTCCAGACAAGCCACCGTAGAACCCTTGCCATTGGTACCAGCCACGGTAATGACCGGCATCGGTAAACGCGCAGGCAAATCCAGCAAAGCCATGGCCGTCCGCATGCGCTCCAGACCCAGGACAATCCGTTCCGGCGGGCCGGCCATGCGAATCACCTGATCACTGAGGGCATCCGTCAACGCCCTGCTCTGCAGCACAATCAGCTCCTAGGGTTTGCTGCTGGACTGGGTCAGCATCCCCAGTATTTCACCGATCACCGTGCGCAACTGGCGGCGATCCACAATCTGGTCAATAGCCCCGTGTTCCAGCAAATACTCCGAACGCTGAAAACCAACCGGCAGCTTTTCGCGGATCGTCTGTTCGATGACGCGTGGACCCGCAAAGCCAATGAGGGCCTTGGGCTCGGCAATCAGCACGTCGCCCAGGGTCGCGAGGCTGGCAGAAACTCCACCCATGGTGGGGTCCGTCAGCACCGAAATAAAAGGAAGTCCGGCCTTGGCCAGGCGTTCAACGGCTGCCGAGGTTTTGGCCATCTGCATCAGTGACAGCAGACCTTCCTGCATCCGGGCACCGCCACTGGCTGAAAAACAGACCAATGGACAGCGATCTACCAGGGCGGTTTCTGCGGCCCGGGCAAAACGGGCGCCGACCACCGAACCCATGCTCCCCCCCATGAATTCAAAAGCAAAAGCGGCAGCAACTACCGGACGCCCATGCAGCAGGCCGCGCATGACCACCAAAGCATCTTTTTCACCGGTCTTGGTCTGGGCTTCCTGCAAACGCTCCTTGTAGCGCTTCTGATCTTTGAAACGCAGGGGATCAACGGGGACATATTCCTTGGCAATTTCCAGGCGCGGTTCTGCATCCAGGAAAAAATCCAGACGCTGCCGGGCCGTAATGCGCTGATGATGACCACAATTGGGACAGACAAACAGGTTTTCTTCCAGCTCGGTACGATACAAAACCGTTTGGCAGGTGGGGCACTTGGACCAAAGCCCTTCGGGTACCGTGCGCTTGTTTTCCGCCGCTTGCGGCTCTGGATTGGTGTTTTTCTTGATTTTGGGGGGTAATACCCGGTCAAACCAGCTCATTGAACACTCCGGGGTTTTTGTACGGCACCCGCCAACGCTTGAATAAAGTTTTTGGCCACCTGAACGGCTGCCTGATCATTGCTGCAATCGGCCAGTTGTTCCACCAGGGCACTGCCTACCACTACGGCATCCGCACCTTGGGCAACCCGGGTCACTGTCTCGGCATCACGAATTCCAAAGCCGATGGCTACTGGCAAAGCCAATTCCCGGCGCAATTCACCAACCCGTTTGAGAACCTCGGGCCAGTCGGACTGCGCTGCTCCGGTAATGCCCCGCAAGGAGACATAGTAGACAAAACCGCTGCCCAGTTCGCGGACCGTCTGCACCCGCGCCGCGCCACTGGTGGGAGCCAGCAGAAAAATGGGGTCCACACCACAGGCCATGAGCAAAGCTGATTCCTCGCGGCCCTCTTCGGGGGTGAGATCGACAATGATAACCCCATCCACGCCAGCCCCTGCCGCCAACTCCGCAAAGGTCGCCATACCCATGGCTTCGAGCGGATTCAGATAACCCATGAGGATGACCGGCGTCTGTTGATTGCTGCGCCGGAATTCGCGGACCCACTCCAACACCATCCGCAACTTGACGCCACGCCCGAGGGCGCGCTCACTGGCCCGCTGAATACTGGGTCCATCTGCCATGGGATCGGAAAAGGGCATGCCCAACTCAATCGCATCCGCTCCGGATTCTACCAGGGCATGCATGAGGGGCACGGTTGCCGTCAGGGAAGGATCGCCGGCGGTGATAAAAGGGATAAGGGCCGCCCGATTTTTCTGCTGCAACTGCGCAAACATGGCCGATAGACGACTCATAAATGAATACCCTCCAGAGCAGCAACCGTGTGAATATCCTTGTCACCCCGGCCCGATAAATTGACGATAATGGTTTGATCTGAGCGCATGCCGGGCGCGATGGCAAAGGCATGGGCCAGGGCATGGGAGGTCTCCAGGGCCGGAATGATGCCTTCCGTGCGGCACAGTTCGTGAAAGGCCTGCAAGGCTTCCTGATCTGTCGCTGCCACATATTCAGCACGACCAATATCTTTGAGGTAGGCGTGCTCCGGCCCCACTCCCGGATAATCCAGCCCTGCCGAGATCGAATGGGTGGGCAGAATCTGGCCGTCTTCATCTTCCATGAGATAAGTGCGATTACCATGCAACACCCCCGGGCGCCCCGTGGTCAGTGGTGCAGCATGCTGGCCGGTACTCAGGCCCAGCCCCCCCGCCTCCACACCGATCCGACGCACTGACTGGTCATTGATGAACGGGTAAAACAGGCCGATGGCATTACTGCCGCCGCCCACACAGGCGACGCACACGTCCGGCAGGCGACCAGTCAGTTCCAGACACTGAGCCCGCGCTTCATCACCAATAACCCGATGAAAATCCCGGACCATGGCAGGGTAAGGATGGGGGCCTGCTACGGTACCAATAACATAAAACGTATTATCCACATGGGTGACCCAGTCGCGCAGGGCTTCATTGAGCGCGTCTTTCAGCGTGCGGGTGCCACTGGTTACGGCCGCCACCTGGGCACCCAGCAAACGCATCCGGAAAACATTGCTGGATTGCCGCTGAATATCTTCTTCACCCATATACACCAGACATTCCATACCATAACGGGTAGCTA
>NZ_JBYCKP010000621.1:0-2524 GCF_057473445.1 Acidithiobacillus sp. TH-A36
CCAGCTGAATGATTTCCTGATGTCGTAATAACTCTCCAAAAGCTTCCCGATGTTCGCGCAGTAATTTGAGTTGCTGATTGATGCGAAACTGCCAGGCCTGTAGGGGCCGCTCATCCACCTCGGGACTTTGGGACCAGATACTGAGGCTTTGCCCAAGTCGCTCCAGTTCCAGAATCAAATCCAGGCGCAACTCAGGTCGACTGCAAAAATCCAGCAGTTCATTATACGAACGCAATGCCTGACGCAAATCTCCCTCATGAATGCGCTGCACCTGCGCAAAAACGCTCTCCATGCGCAACAGCAATCGGGCGCGCTCGTGGAGGGGATGCTCATAAACTGCCATGCCTGTCCTTTTTTATCCGTAAAAACCGTTCATAGTGACAGCAATTAATGCACCATTTTCGGGCATTGCCTGACAGGTTGCCACAGGCAATTTTTCTAGGCAAATCCACGGGCTTTATGAACTGTGTCCCAGTAAACCAAAACGGCTTCATGCAAAGCCTGCACGTCTTTTTCATTGTTAATGACGTAATCGGCAGCGGCATTGCGCTCGGCACGCGGAAGTTGCGCCGCCAGAACAGCCTCAATTTGCGTGTTGGACCAGCCGGGACGCGACTGTAATCGTTCAATTTGCAAAGAACTTGGGCAATCAATAACCAGAACCTGATCCAGCAGCGCCTGATAATGGTTTTCGACAAGAAGCGGCACTACCCAGACGATGGCCGCTTCGGGCTGGTCCTTTTGCAGACTTTGACTGCGGTCCAGAAAAAGTTGGCGAATCTGGGGATGCAACAGGGACTCCAGCCATTTTTTGGCGGCCGGATCACTGAAAATCCGCTCCCGCAACAAAGACCGATCCAAACGACCATCCGCCAGCAAATATTGCGGCCCCCAGTGCCGGACAATCTCCGCGTAGGCCGGCTGGCCCGGCTCAACCAGCTCACGGGCCATGAGATCCGCATCCAGAATATGCGCACCCAAGGCCCCCAACATCTCCGCCACAGTACTTTTACCGCTGGCAACTCCGCCGGTCAGTCCTATGCGCATGATGGATCAGGCTCCCAGCAAATGCAGATATGCATGCACAATCTCCTCAGGCCAGAGCAGCATGAGCCATCCTCCCAGAGCCAGATAGGGACCGAAGGGAATGGCATAGTCCCGCCCTTTCCCGCCCAGCAGGAAAACAATGGCTACCAGCCCTCCGCTTATTGCCGCTATGAATAGTGTCAGAAATACTGCCTGCCAACCCAGCCAGGCTCCGATTAAACCCAGTAGCTTGAGGTCACCACCACCCATGCCATGCCGTCCGGTCATTTTCAAATACACGGTCGCCAGCAACCATAAGCTGCCGTATCCCAGAACAATACCGAGGAGGGCATTCAATGGCGTGGTCAGGGCCAGTCCCGACCCCAAAAAAGCGGAAGCATTGATGAGCAGGCCGAGGAGCATACCCGGTTTGGTAATGCGGTCCGGGAGCAATTGAGTTTCCAGATCAATCAGGGTAAGCGCCAACAAAGCCCAGGTGAAAAGCAGTGCAGGAATTAATGACCAACGGAATCCCCATTGCCAGGCAACCACTACGCTGAATATCGCCGTTAACAACTCCAAGGCCGGATAGCGCCAGGAGATGGAACTACCACAAGCGTGACAGCGACCGCGCAGCAATAACCAGCTCAGCACCGGAATATTCTCCCAGGCGCGGAGCACATGCCCACACTGTGGGCAGTGGGAAGAAGGCCGAATGATTGATTCCCGGCGAGGAACGCGGTGCACGACCACATTAAGAAAACTGCCAATCAGCAACCCGAACAGTCCCACAAATACGTATTCGGCAACGGGAAAAAGTGGCGTCACCTCCCCCTCCCAGTCACGGCACGGGTCAATCTGAGTGCAAAAGATTGTGGACAAATACCCAGTCGTGTCGCCGCTGCCACCGGGTCTCCCGAAAACTCTGCAAGCACGGATCGGAGCAAATCGGCTTCGGCACTATCCAGGGTACGGGCAACCCCGGATTCTGTTTTCGGGGCAACAGGAGAAAAACATCGGTCCGCATTTTGGTTCGGAGCAACGTGATTTCCATTTTCAAGAATATTCTTGTCCGGAAATACCAGACTACGCTCCAGCAAATTCTCCAGTTCGCGCACATTACCCGGAAAATCATACTCCTGCAGCTTTTCCAGCACATCTTCCGCCAAAACGGCTTGACCATGATCTCCTGGCCCATTGATGCGCTGAAGAATCGCCTCAACCAGCTGGGGAACATCTTCCAGTCGTTGCCGTAATGGCGGCATGTGTAACTGCACCACATTCAGCCGATATAGAAGGTCTTGACGAAAGCTCCCAGCCTCCACCATCGCGCCAAGGTCGCGATGCGTCGCCGAAATAAACCGCAGATCCAAAGAAATTTCGCGCGCTCCACCCAGCGGCCTGATCACCCGCTCCTGAATGGCACGCAGCAACTTGACCTGCATCAACATGGGCAACTCAGCAATTTCGTCCAGAAAAAGCGTGCCTCCGTTAGCCG
>NZ_JBYCKP010000622.1:0-2025 GCF_057473445.1 Acidithiobacillus sp. TH-A36
GCCGCCCATCCCAACTTCAGTACCCATTCCGGGTGAATGACGGAATCTCCGACCCGCCCCCTGACACCATCGGTGCCAAACCACTTTCTGCTCATTGATTTTCCTTCAAAGATTATTTACCACCCTGTTCCTGTATGCCTGTCCAGACTTTGATCGCCTGCACCGTTTCTGCCACATCGTGGACGCGCAGCATCTGCGCACCATGGGCCACAGCCCAGAGTGCGGCGGCAAGGCTACCGGCCAGACGTTGAGCGGCAAGGGCGACACAGGACAACTCGCCAATCATGCTTTTTCGGGAAGCTCCGACAACAATCGGCAACCCTATGTTTTGCAATGCGTCCAGCTCCCGCAAAAGCCGGCAGTTTCCCTGCAGATCTTTGGCAAAACCCAATCCGGGGTCCAGTAATAACTGTTCGCGGCGGATTCCTGCGGTTGCGCATGCAGCCATCCGTTCCCTGAAAAAACGGGTTACCTCGCCAAGCACATCGTCATAGCGGGTGTTGGTCTGCATATTCCGTGGAGTGCCCCGCATATGCATCAGGCAAACCGGGATGTCCAACTCTGCAGCCATGGTTAACGATTGCGGGTCGCCTTGCAGTGCCGTGACATCATTCATCAAGCCCGCCCCCAGGGACCAGGCTTCGCGCATGACCTTGGCTTTGTAAGTATCTATGGACACTGGCAAAGGCACTGCTGCCAGCACCGCTTCCACAACGGGCAGCAGGCGATCCATTTCTTCGGACTCGGAAACCGCAGGAGCACCCGGACGGGTTGATTCTGCGCCAATATCAATAATGTCGCCGCCGCTCTCCCAGATTTGGCGTGCCCGCATAACCGCCAACTCCGGGCGGATATAAGTTCCGCCATCGGAGAAAGAGTCGGGGGTGACATTCAAAATCCCCATAACACAAGGGCGCCCCAAATACAGCGGGCGCCCATTGCAATCCAGCGTTATGGTCAAACG
The DNA here is from genome assembly GCF_057473445.1 of Acidithiobacillus sp. TH-A36. Lineage (NCBI taxonomy): Bacteria > Pseudomonadati > Pseudomonadota > Acidithiobacillia > Acidithiobacillales > Acidithiobacillaceae > Acidithiobacillus > Acidithiobacillus sp. TH-A36. The sequence continues at coordinate 965 of NZ_JBYCKP010000622.1, forward strand.
GGATGCTCTCCGGGATTGAGGCCCGGCAGCGTCTGACCGCCAGTCTTATCCGAACTGGCAGCATTACCATCCGGGGGCATGGTCGGATAACTGCCTGCGTCATCTACCGGCGGACGGGGATCACGCCCGGCCATGATGTCGCTCACCTGATTGGAATCCAGGGTTTCGTACTTCAACAACGCCTGAGCCATAGCTTCGACCTTGTCGCGATTTCCCTCGATCAGCTTGCGCGCCACATCATAACGTTCACGAATGATGCCCCGGATTTCTCCGTCCACGGTCATGGCTGTCTGTTCGGAAATGTTACTATGCTTGGTCATCTCCCGACCGATGAACACTTCTTCTTCCTTCTCACCGATCACCATGGGGCCAATACTGGACATACCCCACTGGGTCACCATTTTCCGGGCCAGATCCGTGGCGCGTTCAATATCATTACCCGCACCCGTGGTCATCTGATTCAGAAAGACTTCTTCGGCAATACGCCCACCCATGAGGATGGAAATGTTACTGAGAATTTCCTCACGCTCATAATTGAAGCGGTCTTCAGTGGGCAATTGCATGGTTACACCCAATGCACGGCCACGAGGAATAATGGTCACCTTATGCACCGGGTCCGTGCCGGGCAACAACTTGGCAACCACCGCATGACCCGATTCATGATATGCCGTAGTTTCCCGCTGCTTGTCACTCATCACTACCGATTTGCGTTCGGCACCCATCATGACCTTGTCTTTGGCGTTTTCAAAGTCATGCATATCGACCAGACGCTTACTCTTGCGCGCTGCCATCAACGCTGCTTCGTTGACCAGATTGGCCAGGTCCGCCCCGGAAAAACCAGGGGTACCCCGGGCAATGACTTTGGGATCCACGTCGGGCGTAATAGGCACCTTGCGCATGTGAACCTGCAGAATCTGTTCACGACCACGAATATCGGGCAGAGGCACAGTGACCTGACGATCAAAACGCCCAGGACGCAACAGGGCAGGATCCAGCACATCCGGACGGTTGGTGGCAGCCACCACAATAATCCCTTCCGTACCTTCAAAACCATCCATCTC
>NZ_JBYCKP010000623.1:0-1898 GCF_057473445.1 Acidithiobacillus sp. TH-A36
ATGTGTTGCTGGTCGGTCCACTGCCAACACCAGCCATTGCCTATTTGACGCGTACCCTGCGTGCGGACGCCGGAATTGTCATCAGCGCTTCGCATAATCCCTATCAGGATAACGGTATCAAGTTTTTCTCGGGAGACGGCTATAAATTGCCCGATGCCCAGGAGGAAGCCATTGAAGCCTGGATGGATCGGCCAATGCTGGTTTCTGATTCCGAACAGCTTGGTAAGGCGCGCCGCGTAGAGGATGCAGCAGGTCGGTATGTAGAGTTTTGCAAAACCACCTTTCCCGCCAACCTGGACTTGCGTGGCCTGCATCTGGTTGTGGATTGTGCTCACGGTGCCAATTACAAGGTGGGCCCCATGGTATTCCGGGAGTTGGGCGCACAATTGACTTTGCTCGGTGTGGAACCCAATGGCATCAATATCAATGCCGGAGTCGGTTCGACCTGTCCGGAAAGCCTGCAGGAGCAGGTGCGCAGCAGTCGGGCTGACCTTGGTATTGCTTTTGATGGTGATGGTGATCGACTTATTTTGGTGGATGGGCAGGGCGCGCTGCTGGATGGCGACGAACTCATCTGGCTTTTGGCCCGCGACATGCAGCAGCAGGGTATTTTGTCTGGCGTGGTCGGTACGGTCATGAGTAATCTGGCCCTTGAGCAGGGCCTTGCTGAATTGGGAGTGCCCTTTGTGCGTAGCGCCGTCGGCGATCGCTATGTTCTTGAAGCCATGCAGCAGCACGCCTTCCCTCTGGGTGGCGAATCATCGGGGCATATTATTACGCCGGCCAATACCACGGGGGATGCGATTCTGGCTGCTTTGCGTGTGCTGGCCATTATGCGTAAATCCGGCAAAAGCCTGAAGACATTACGGGAAGGCTATCAGCCCTATCCGCAGGTCCTGATTGGCGTACGTCTGGCAGATGCACGACGTTTGCTGGATCATCCCGCAGCCCAAGAACGGGTTGCGGCCGCAGAGCATGAACTGGCGGATCAAGGGCGGCTACTGGTGCGGCCATCAGGTACAGAGCCATTGTTGCGGGTCATGGTCGAGGCCGTGTCAGTAGACCTGGCTGCGCGGGTTGCCGAGAAGCTTGCCAAAGAACTCAGTGATCTGGCGCCCGGATAAAATCAGAAAATGCAAAATTGACCGCTTCGAGTGGAGTCTTTACACTCGGTCGCACATTAGACGATCATGACATATAGCTGAACAAGGAAGATTTGATTTGCGTCCCATCATGGTTGCAGGAAACTGGAAGATGAATGGCCTCAGTGCCGATGCCGTGCATCTTACCCAAGCCATTCTCAGCGCCGATCTGGAGCAGATGCGTCCTGAAGTGGTGCTGTTCCCGCCGTATACCCTTTTGCACGCGGTGACTCAGGAAGCAAAGGGAACCGCTTTGCGTTGGGGGGGGCAGAACTTGTTCTGGGAACCCAATGGGGCCTATACCGGAGAAATTTCGGGTGCAATGCTTCGCGACATGGGTTGTCGCTATGTTTTGGTAGGACATTCGGAAAGACGGCAGATTTTTGCGGAAACGGACGAACTGGTGGCCCGCAAGGTGAAAGCGGCGCTGTCATCGGGCCTGATACCCGTGGTCTGTGTGGGTGAGAGCGAAGCTGAGCGCGCCCGGGGCGCTACCGAACAGGTTCTGCAGCGTCAGGTAGAGGCGATATTGCCTTTGCTGAATCTGGAGTCCAACCAGCCTAACCTCATCATTGCCTACGAACCCATCTGGGCCATTGGCACCGGGCAAAGTGCCAGTCCGGAACAGGCCCAGGCCGTACATGCTTTTATTCGTAAGCTGGTGGCAGGGCATTCCAGCCAGTTGGCCAAGCGCCTGATTCTGTTGTACGGAGGCAGCGTCAAGGGCAACAACGCAACGGCGCTGTTTGAGCAGGA
>NZ_JBYCKP010000624.1:0-1266 GCF_057473445.1 Acidithiobacillus sp. TH-A36
TCAGACCAATGAGAATGGCGGTTTTAAGGCCGATAATGCTGAGACCAATGGCATAACTGCAACCCAGGGCGAGCATGACCAGCAGTTGGCCACGCAGAAAGGCCATCAGCATGGTGTCGGCATCCCGGCTCAAAAGACGTATTAAGGGTGCATGCTTTTGCGGAATCCACTGATCAATCCGGACCAGCAAACGCGGCCAGTCCCGTAATAAATAAAAACCCAGAACCGGCACCAGAATGATGCTTAATGCGCTGGTCAATAGCCCTGACCCGGAGCTCAACGCAACTTGTACGCCATGTCCCAGCCATGTGGCCAGTTTCTGGGCATTACTGGTGGCATAGTGGGAAACAGCGCCGCTATCCAGTTGAATACCCGTTGCTGCGGCAATTTGCGGGATCAAACGGCTTTGCAGTAATCCTCCATATTTTTGCAGATACTCCACAAAAAGCAGGGATTGATGCTTGATGACCGGTAACAGGGCCATGATGCTACCCGCAAAAATCAGCAGGACAATCACAAACACCAATGTGGTGCCCCAACTGCGTCCAATGCGATGACGCTGGAGATAAGTCACCAGAGGGTTGCCCAGATAGGCGAGAATGGCTGCCAGTAAAAAGGGGGTAAGAACGGGAGACAGACGAATCGTCAACCAGCCCAGCAAAATCAAAATGGCCAGGAAAAAAAAGCGTTGCATGAATTGACGTATGCTCCGTGTGGATCAAGCCGCGAATTCGCAGAGTATATCAGTCGTGTAGGGTTCGGCTACGGGCGTTCCTGTCGATGCCGAGAATATCCATGAAGGTGGAAAGTACTCGGGATCTTTGCAGACTTTTGGGGACGGCAATATAGCTTCTCCAGACCGGACTGGGGGCGGCTATGCGGATACCATGAAGTCCCCAATCCAGGCGTTTTTCAAAAACCGTTCGGGTGATGAAGCCTACTCCGAGTCCGGCTTGAACCATGGCGCCCACCGATTCCACATCAGCTACTTCCACGAAGCGTTGTGGCTGAATATCTCTGGCGTTAAAAACGCCTTCCATGATTTTGCGCACACCCGAGGAAGGTTCCCGCCAGATGATTGGATAAACCTGAAAATCCTGAATGGGAACTTCCGCGTGAATGGCCAGGGGATGGTCATGGGGGACGATGGCAATAATTTCATCCGCACACCAGGGCAGTTTTTCGTAGTAGGCGGGGAGGTTGGGAATATCCATATCCCCCTCAAAAAAAAGAATGTCAATTTCGGAAAGCTGAATATCCTGCCAG
>NZ_JBYCKP010000625.1:0-1308 GCF_057473445.1 Acidithiobacillus sp. TH-A36
AAAACGCCCAGTTTCGTCGATGGATCAAAAGCGTTCCGCCCAGCAGGGTACACAAAATGCTGAGCGTCATGGTGCGGGAATGCGCCTGGCGGAGTGAAGCGTGGTTGGCGGAATACATCAGGAACCGAAAGACACGAAACGCCGCATAAATAACCACCTGAATTTTCATTTGATGACCCGCAAAGAGGGTCTCTCCGGCTTTTTCTGAGAAACAGTGCTGCGCCCTGAGCGTTCTGCAGGGCCAGAAGCCGGCGGCGGAGCATCAGGCAACACCGGCTCCGCAAAGCCCATACCCTCCTGAGTTTCTGCCGCATAAATAGCCACCACGGCGGCCATAGGAACATCCACCGTCCGCGCCACACCACCAAAGCGGGCATTAAAGCGGATCCAACCATCTGCCATGTTCAGGTTGCGGCACGCATTCGGGGAAAGATTCAGCGTCATGCGCCCATCTTTCTCATAACCGCTGGGAACCGCCACCCCCGGATAGGCAACTAGCACCAGAATATGAGGCCTATAGCCCCGGTCAACACACCATTGATAGACACCATTCAGCAAATAAGGCTTGGCACTTTCAGGCAACACGTTGCATTCTCCTTTCACTCCGGGGCTGGATAACCATCCTCCAGACAACATGCTGCCCTTTATAGCTGAATTGTCGAACTTATATCAAAAGAAACTTTAGGCATTAGTGCAAAATTCTGGGTGCAGCATCCTCCGTATCATCCACGGCTGGCAGCTTCTTGACCCCAACAACATTCACCTTCCAGGCCACAGAAGCCACGAACATATCTTTGTTCAGCCGGGTTACAGCAGACGGCATATTGCTGAATTGGGTATAACTCTCCTTGGTAGCAGGCACCACCACGGTGAAGTGACCATTGCGTTGGATATTGTCCAAAACCAACTGCCAATCCGGCGCATCCGCAGCCCAAGTCCCAATCAGAAAATTGCTGACAAACTGTGGGTTTTTCCATTCCTGTTGGAGGATGATCATCCGCTCTTCCAGGTCAATGAGTATCCGTAAAACCAATGGCTGCCACAGCCCACGATATTCCCCATTCGCTTCCCCATTGGGCTTCACCGGCCATGAAGCCAACCAGGCCCCGTGCTGGCAAAGGTTATTGATCATCGAAATAATCAGCACACCATCCTGGGTCGGCACCAAAAAACTGATGACCGCGCCCAGGGGATCCGGCAACGTGTGCAACCAGGCCGGCTCCACCAGATCCGTTTTCGGCTTATCCGTCGCGGGCAACAAAAAATCAGCAAACCGCGAAACCGATTTGCGCAGCCAGTAATGCGCCC
>NZ_JBYCKP010000626.1:0-9150 GCF_057473445.1 Acidithiobacillus sp. TH-A36
CTTCAGGAATATGTTGATAAATCACCTGATGGATGGAAGTTTCTGCCGAAGGTTTACGTCCGCTGGGAGCAAGCAGCACATCCCCCTGGAGGTTTACTGAAACAAAATCTCCTGTGTCCAGCAAATCCTTGGGACGGCCACTGGCGGTAATCCAGAAAGCCTCTTCAGCCATCCGCGCCGATAAATTACCGGCTGTTCCCAGCATCCAGCCTCTTTCGTAAAAGCTTCGGGCAGCCAGTGCCAGCTCCTGTCGCAAATCTTCATGGTGCATCGGCACCCTCCTTCCACCAACCGCGTGCCGCCAGTGCGGCATTGACGTCATCCAGCGTTTCAAAAGGAATGAAAGCCTTGCCTTCTTCCAGCAGATATTGCGCCAGCCGATCACGGGCACAAACCAGAGGGCAATCGCGCGCCACCCGCAGATCAGTGATGGAATCGCCAATACAAAGTGCCGTCCCGGGCTGATAGTGGGCGAGCACCTGACGCTTGGCGACCAGTTCATGATCATCCTGCCAGGGCGAAAAAACCCGCAAAGTCGGGCCGGAGCAATCCACTTCCAGCCCGTGAATCGCGTGAATATCGGCGCGATAAGGTTCCAGGACGATTTCTGCCATGCGGGTAAAGCCACCCGTCACTACAATAAAAGGCACAGCAGCCTGGCGGGCGGAAGCCAGTAAATGTTCCAGACCGGGACGCAAGGCTGTACCCCGGACAAAGTCTTCCATTTCCGGCCAGCGTTGGGAAGGAATGCCTTCCAGGATCCGGGGTAATCCTTCCCGCAGCCCCAAGCGTTGCGCATATATTTCCGGAAGAAGCTGCGCGGCAGCCTCCGGGGCGAAATGCCGCATCAAGGCCACAAAAATCTCCTGCTCCGTGATGGTTCCATCAAAGTCACAGAAAATGGCTTTGGACAGCATCAGGCGGCCCCCCATTTTTCAACGGCCGCCCGCAAAGGCCCGGCGGGCAGATCGGACAGTTTCAGGGAAGCGCCCTCCTGCCAGCGTTCCAGCCCCTCATGAAAGGCCAGCACGCCGCTGGAGGGGCCCATGGGATGATCCATAATCCCGGTACCGGCGTTGAGAATAAGCTCCGGGCCGTAATCTTCCAGAATGGCATCCAACATACCGGGGTGCACCCCCGCCGAGGGAACTGGCGCCACGCCCCGCGCCCGTAAGGCCGCAACAATGGCCTGCTCGTCCGCCTCCGGAAAAGGCAAACTGCCATAATGGGCCGGATAAAGAACCGCATCCGCGCCGGCATGGGCCATCGCCGTCCCCAGTATGGCCGCATAGGCAAAACCATGATCGGGTGCAGCACACCAGGCCCCGGCCAGAGCCGGATGCGCAAAAATCGGGACGTTCACCTCCGGATCTGCTGCCAGGGCTTCCAGCATGGGGAATCCATAGGCAAGCACATTCAGGAGCAGGGCGTTGGCCCCCCGGGCAACCAGTTGCCGGGCCAGTTCGTGAACCTGCCGGGCATCGCCGGAAAGATTCATGGCGTAAAGTAGATCCCGCCCGGTCCGATCACGACGCGCCTCAATGATAGGTGCACAGGCTTCCCAGCGGGCGAGCGTCGCGGCTGAGGGCAGGTCCGGCAGAATTTCATCATCCTTGATGATATCCAGACCAGCCATCGCCACTTCTGCCAGAATTTCGGCATGGTCCCCGGCGCTCAGCCCCAGAGCGGGCTTGAAAATGGCCATAATCAGGGGACGCTCGGCTACGTTCAGTTTTTCGCGGATACCCGCCAGACCAAAGCGACAGGATTGCCCATACCCTTCAGGTAGGCGTATGGACAAGACCTTGGCCGGGCCCGCCAGAGAATATTTCCCGAAAATCATGGTCAGCAGGCTACCCATGCGTCCATCCACATTTTCGGCGGGGAAACGGATGGTCGCCAGGTGTCGCCCCTCGGGTAAGTCATGTACTGCCCGCACTTCAGCAAGATGCCCGCGAAGCTGTTCTTCCCGATGCTGAAAGCGCGCGTCCCAGCTTCCGGCAGTCTGCCCGATGGCAATGGCCTGAGCCTGCCGCTGCGCATCAACCCCGGCAGGAAACTGGTAATCCACCTCTATGTAGGCACTCATAAATCGTGAAAACTCTGCAAGGTACGGTCCGTATAATGGGGAGTCCATCCGCCTCGGGCACTGAAGTAACGGACCGCCTTGATCCGCTGGAGTTGATTGAGGCGGAACCAGTGCTCCACATCAGCCGGGACATGAATATAATCGCCCGCCACCACGGTCAGCTCGACCTGCTGCGCATCAGGCAGCACAAAGCCAAAAACGCCTTCGCCATCGACGATGTAACGCACCTCTTCATCATCATGGGTGTGAATCCGGTGAAAACGGGCGTTGAGTGCCTCCAGCTGGGGATGGCCGGGATAAAGCACGACCAGATCCCGGTCCTGATACCCTTTTTCGGATTGTAGGCGCCGAAACACCGCATCCAGAGTCTCCAGCAGCATTCCCTGATCGTCGCTACCGAGTTCTGCCTGGGCCAACAGGGAGCGGCTGCTGTCCGTTGCGGGAACAGGAAGCTTTTCCAGAAGCACACCCAGCGGAGCCAACAGCCCGGCAATGATGTCGGGGTCCGTAACCAGCGCCGGATCACCGGCTCTGCGTAAAGTCGCCATGATGACTTATTCCCTCCAGATCAAAGATGCCATTCGTCCGGTCACTGCATCCCGCCGATACGAAAAAAATTCGCTATCACTGAAAGTACACAGACCTCCACCATAAATGGCCGTGACCCCAACCCGGTGCAGGCGCTGCCGGGCAAGCTGATAAATATCCGCCAGCCAGCGATCCCCTGGCCCGGCACGAAAGGCGCTGACAGCCTGCGGATCTTCCGCAACAAAAGCTGCCCGCAACTCCGGGCCCACTTCAAAAGCGTCGGGCCCGATGGCTGGACCCAAGTATATCAGAACTTCCTTGCCATGCACTGCCAGCGCCGCCACCCCTTTTTCGAGAATGCCGGCCAGCAGACCCCGCCAGCCCGCGTGAAAGGCCCCGAGATGCTGACCATCACGACTGCAAGCCAACACCGGCAGACAATCAGCCGTCAATACCGCTAACACTTGCCCCGCAATATGGGTCACCACCCCGTCAGCTTCGGGAAGCGGAGAGAGGTCTTGAGCAGCTGGAATCTGCAGTAATTCCGTACTATGTATCTGGCGCAGCCATAGTGGTTCTTGCGGCAATTTCAGCCAGGTACGCAGCAGCTCGCGATTTTTAGCCACGGCCTGTGCCGCGTCTCCAACATGATCGCCCAGATTGAAGGAGCGATAAGGACCTTCACTGTAACCCCCGTTGCGTCGGGTAATCGCACTATGGACTCCTGCTGGCAGCGGCCAGTCAGGGATTAGAACAGATGGAATAGATGCTGCATCAGTGGGCACGGCGGGCCTGCCGCAACAAATCCAGCAGTTTTTCCATTTCCTCCGGAAGCGGACTTTCCCAACTCATCAACTCTTCCGTTTCCGGATGATACAACTTCAAGCGCCAGGCATGCAGAGCCTGTCGCCGAAACTGCTGCCAGTAAGCCAGGCCTTCCACATCCAGACCCTGGGGCACGCTCATGCGCCCCCCATATACCGGGTCCCCGACCAACGGATGACCAATATGGGTCATGTGCACCCGGATCTGATGGGTACGCCCGGTGGCCAGACGCAAACGCAGGAAGCTGTGGCGGGGGAAGCGCTCCACCAGACGAAAATCCGTTTGCGCAGGGCGCCCGTCGGCACGCACCGTCATCCGCAGCCGGTCATGGGCATGGCGGCCAATGGGCTCATCCACCCGACCACCCCCGGTCATCGGGCCATTCACCAGGGCCAGATACTCCCGGTGCATGGTATGGTCACCCAACTGGTCTATCAGCGACTGCCGCGCCATTTCGGTTTTGGCCACTACCAGCAAGCCGGTGGTGTCCTTGTCCAGACGATGGACAATACCACCCCGGGGCAGATAGGCATTATCCGGTAGATGCGCCAGCACCCCGTTCACCAGGGTACCATCCGCATGGCCGGCACCGGGATGGGTCAACTGTCCGGCCGGTTTGTGGAGGACCAGAATATGCGCATCTTCATACATAATATGCAGAGGAATATCCTGGGCCAGCCAGACACTGGGTTCGCTTTCCGGCCAGTCAATGTCCACCGCTTCTCCGCCCTGAATGCGCAGGCTGGGTTTTTCGACGGCGCCGTTCACCCGAATATGGCCGTCTTTCAACAGGGTCTGGATCCGGCTGCGGCTGATGTCCGGAAGCAGGCCACTCAAAACCGCATCCAGTCGTTCACCGGCTTGATCCACTGGCAAAATCATGGGAAGTCCCGTAGTATCGTCGCTCATGGCTCGCCACTATAGACTATTGTCCTTCATGCGCAAACGCTTACTTATTTCATTTTGTTGTACTGCCATTCTGGCCGGTTGTGCCAGCACTCCCCACAAAGGTGATCAGGCTGCGGAAACCCACGAATCGGCCGCCCAGATGTATCAGCCCGCCAAGCAAGCCATGGAACGCGGAGATTACACTTCAGCCATTCGCCATTATGAAGAACTGGAAACCCGCTATCCCTACGGTCCCTATGCGGAACAGGCGCAACTGGATACTGCATACAGTTACTACAAGAGTGGCGATTCCGAAGCCGCTGCAGCAGCCGCCGAACGTTTTATCAAGCAGCATCCGGCCAATCCCCATGTGGATTATGCATGGTATTTGAAAGGCATTGCCTACTATGAAGGCATCCAGGGCGCTGAATGGAATCCCAAACCCGCCGAAGAAGCCTTTAGCACTCTACAAACTCTGGCCACACGCTGGCCCCATAGTCCCTATGCTGTCGATGCCCGGCTGCGTATGGCCAAAATCATCGATATTCTCGGCAAGCGCAACCTGGACATCTGCAAGTTCTATTATGTGCGTCACGCTTACGTTGCGGCGGCCAATCGCTGTGACAATGTGGTCACCCGCTATCAGCTCAGCCCTTCAAGGGAAGAAGCCCTGTACTATCTGGTCCGCTCATACCGGCATCTCAACCTCCAGAATCAGGCAGAAACCGTAAGCAAGGTGCTCTCCTACAATTATCCCAAAAGCAAATATCTGGGTGATCTGGGCACTGGCCACTGAGCAAGGCTTCCTGAAACAGCACCTGGCCTGGGAGACCTGACCGCGACCTTGTCCGGGCTGCTCGCGTCAACAGCCCCCAGACCAACAGCCGAATCAGATAATCGCTGAGGGAGCAGCTGGCTGTCCCTGGTGAGCAGGATCAGACCGCCTCGGCACCTTCTTCACCAGTACGGATGCGAATCACCCTTTCCACAGCACTCACAAAAATTTTGCCATCGCCAATTTTGCCAGTACGTGCCGACTGTTCGATGGCTTCAATGGCGCGATCCGCCATGTCGTCGTCGACGACCACTTCCAGCTTGAGCTTGGGCAGAAAATCCACCACATATTCCGCCCCCCGGTAGAGCTCGGTATGCCCTTTTTGCCGTCCGAAACCCTTCACTTCCGTTACGGTCATTCCGGCCAGACCAATTTCCTGCAATGCCTCACGCACATCATCCAGTTTGAAGGGCTTGATGATCGCCTCAATTTTTTTCATGGTGTTGCTCCTCGTTCAGCTTATGATGACCACCCCAGGAAGCGTAGCCGTTGGTAATAGGATAGCGCCGATCTTTTCCAAATGCGCGGGTGCTGATGCGCACACCGGGAGCCGCCTGTCTTCTTTTATACTCGGCACGGTCAATCAACTTCAATACCCGCTGCACCGTGTCGACTGCAAAACCGGAGGCAATCAGTTCTGCCGCAGAACGATCCTCCTCTACATAGGCCGCAATGATGGCATCCAGCACCTCATAGGAGGGCAGACTATCCTGATCCCGTTGATCAGGCGCCAGCTCCGCCGAGGGCGGCCGACTCAATACCCGCTCGGGAATGACAAGGGCATGTTGGTTGCGGTAGCGGGCAAGACGATAGACCAGGGTTTTGGGGATATCCTTGATGACCGCAAAACCACCCGCCATATCACCATATAAGGTGGCATAACCCACCGCAATTTCACTTTTATTGCCGGTGGTTACCAGCAGGTGCCCAAACTTGTTGGAGTAGGCCATCAACAACCCGGCACGCACCCGCGCCTGCAGATTTTCCTCGGTGGTATCCACCGGGCGTCCCGCAAACAGCGGCGCCAGGGCCTGCAAATAGGCCTGGAAAACCGGCTCGATGGAAATCAGATCGTAGGAAACCCCCAGACTTTGCGCCTCGGCAATGGCATCTGCAACGCTCATTTCGGCGGTATAACGGGAGGGCATAATCAGGGCATGCACCTGCTCCGCTCCCAAAGCATCCACAGCGATTGCCAGGGTCAAGGCTGAATCCACCCCGCCCGAAAGGCCCAGCACAATACCCGGAAAATGATTTTTACGCACATAATCGCGGACCCCCAGAGTCAGGACCGCATAAACCTCGGCTTCCGTATCGGCTGCCGCAATGAGCGCTGTATCGCCTTTAACCTGCAAACCCTGAGTGGTTTTTTCAAAATCCGTGAGGATGACCGCCGTTTCACAAATCGGCCCACGGACAACCAACTGGCCCTGTGCATCCACCACAAAGGATCGACCATCAAAAACCAGCTCATCCTGACCACCCACCAGGTTCGCATAGCAGATGGGCATTTGTGTCTGCGTCGCCAGCGCCACCAGCCGAGCTTCCCGCTCCCCTTGCTTGTGCCGGTGGTAAGGGGAAGCATTGAGGACCACAAGTAACTCCGCGCCCTGGTCTCTGGAGGCTTGGGCCACTTCGGAACCACACCAGACATCTTCACAAATGGCCACGGCGCAGGAGACTCCCGCACAGTCAAAAGTCAGGGGCCGGGTACCCGGCGTAAAGTAACGCAGTTCATCAAATACTGCGTAATTGGGCAGACAGTGCTTGTGGTAAACCGCTTCTACCTGACCATTTCGCAACAAGCTGGCACTATTATAAAGTCGCGTGTTGACGCGCTGGGGATGCCCCAACAACAAGGGCAAAGGCGTTTGCGCTGCCAAGGTTTTTACCGCTTCTGCGCAGGCCTGCACAAAGTCTTCACGCAGCAGCAGATCTTCGGGAGGATAACCGCATAAAGACAGCTCCGGGGTTACCAGCAAATCGGCACCCCCAGCTTTTGCCTCCTGTGCTGCCGTCAGGATTAATGCCACATTCCGGTCAATGTCACCGACCCAGACATTGCACTGCGCCAGAGCGACGCGCATTAATGGCTCAACAAAGCTGCGGCGCACGTACCCAATTCAGCCGGAGAATGCACACAATGTACCCCCGCCGCCTCCAGTACTGCGTATTTTGCCGCAGCAGTTCCGGCATTGCCGTCAATGATCGCGCCAGCATGGCCCATGCGCTTGCCCTTGGGCGCCGTTGATCCGGCAATAAAAGCCACCACCGGCTTGCTGACACTTGACTGAATATAGTGAGCCGCTTCTTCTTCCATGCGCCCGCCGATTTCGCCAACCATGATAATCAGCTCGGTTTGCGGATCCGCCTCAAAGAGCGCCAGCACCTCGACAAAACTCATGCCGATCAGTGGATCGCCACCAATACCGACACAGGTACTCTGGCCGAGACCCAGGCGGGTGGTCTGCTCAACCGCCTCGTAGGTCAGGGTGCCGGAACGGGAGACGATGCCGACCTTGCCCGGACGATGGATGGAACCGGGCATAATCCCGATTTTTGACTGTCCGGGAGTGATGATACCAGGACAGTTGGGACCAATCAGACGCGCCGTCGAACCCGCCAGATAGTGTTTCACCATCAACATGTCATGCACCGGGATACCTTCGGTAATACAGACAATCAGCTCAATGCCCGCCGCAGCCGCTTCAATAATGGCATCGGCCGCAAAGGGAGAAGGCACATAAATCACACTGGCTTCGGCGCCGGTTTCCCGCACCGCATCAGCCACCGTATTAAAAACCGGCAAATCCAGATGGCGGCCGCCCCCTTTTCCGGGTGTGACCCCGCCAACCATGCTGGAGCCATAAGCCACGGCCTGCTGCGAATGAAAAGTTCCCTGCTTGCCGGTAAACCCCTGGCAGATAATACGGGTGTTCTGAGACAGCAATATGCTCATATATGCACCAAAACAAGAATCAACAGTAGAATAATGACGGCTTCACCCAGCAACAAAAGCAGTATGTAAGGATTGCGCCGGACAACGGGCTGGGTATGATTCACATCGCTACGCAGCGCTGCGAGATCTTGACGGAGACCCTCCAGATCATCCACCTGGGCCACCGTTTTCAGGCGCTCGTCCAGAATCTGATCCAGCAGCACCGCCATTTCCGCCATGCGCTCGGCAGATTTTTGATCTGCGCCGCGTTTTACGTAGGCATCGGCCAGGCGTGAAATCAAGGGGCCGGAATTGCGCAACACCGGCCACAACCGCTGCAACCAGAAAATATTGATGGACACCTTAGCCCTGAGCGGCAGCCACCGCTTTCACAGCGGCATCCGTCAGACCATCGGCAGAAATCAATGACAGGCCACTTTCTCTCAACAAAGCCATCCCTTCCTCCTTGCGGGTTCCCTCCAGGCGCACCACTACCGGCAGATGGATGCCCACCTCGGCTGCGGCCTGAATAATGCCTTCTGCCAGCAAATCACAGCGGGTGATGCCTCCAAAAATATTGACGAGAATGGCTTTGACCCGGGTGTCGGACAAAATCAGCTTAAATGCCTGGGTGACCTTGTCTGCCGCCGCACCACCACCTACATCCAGAAAGTTGGCGGGTTCCCCGCCATGCAGCTTGATCATGTCCATGGTCGCCATAGCCAGACCGGCACCATTGACCATGCAGCCGATATTTCCCTCCAGGGAAATATAATTGAGCCCAAACTGTCTGGCGACAATTTCCCGACCATCCTGCTGGGTGGAATCAAACAATTCGTCAGATTCGGGATGCCGGTACAAGGCATTGTCATCCATAACCAGCTTGGCATCCAGCGCCAGCAGACGGCTATCACTGGTGACCGCCAGCGGGTTGATTTCGACCATCAACGCATCCAGCTTCTGGGCAAGACGATACATGCCCTGCATGATGCGGGTCAGCTGCTGCACCTGACTGGTATCCAGACCAAACTCAAATCCCAGCTGTCG
>NZ_JBYCKP010000627.1:0-1148 GCF_057473445.1 Acidithiobacillus sp. TH-A36
GAACCCGGCCCGATCTGCCCCCGATTTGCAGTGCAACAAAAAAGGCTTAGGGAGCTCTGTCAATAAATCCATGGCCGCCAGCAAACGCTCTTTTTCGGGTAAATCACGGGAACCGAAACCATGCAGAACAATATGCTGCATTCCGGTAGCGTCACAAATTTCCTGTTCCAGACGGTAATGGGGTTCCCGAGGCGCTGGGGCCCGCAGGTTCAGCACCGCCCGGAGAGCATGGCGCTTATGCCAGAGCCGCAACTGCCTGGGCGAAGGTTGTGCCGAACGAAATACACCCGGTGCCATTTCATGGAAATTGGCATAAAACCATTCCCGAAAGATGCCGTGATCTGTCCAGAATTGATGGCGACGATAGCGACGACGCTCTTCCGGCAAAAGCCTGAGGGACGGATTCATGAATCGGACGACTCCAGCAAGGAAGATAAAGCGGCCCAGACCCGATCAGGCTCCAGCGCCTCCTGACAAAGTATCCGGCCATTTTGCGCCTCGGGCAACGGACAGCGGGCTTTGCCGCAGGGGGCGCAGGATTGTGGACTTTGGAGATTGATCTGTTGCTCACCTCCATGGGCTAAACGTTCTACAGATGTAGGTCCATACAGTGTTACTCCAGCCAGCCCCAGAGCACTGCCCAGATAAGACAGCCCGGTATCCATCCCGACAAAAGCCTGCGCTCTGCTCATGACCATAGCCAGAGTTTCCAGATTCAGGCGCGGAAGCGCTATAACATTATCAGCACCAGATTGAATGCTAGCCACCCGCAGACGCTCGCGTTCGTCCGCTGCGGGTAGCACTAAATTCAAGCCATTTACGCGCAGATGAGAAGCCAATCTCCTCCAGTGCCGTTCCGGCCATTCCTTGGTTTTCCAGGCGGCAGAAGTCGCATGAAACCCTATGACAAAAGGCCGATTTACCCATTGCACCATCGGATCATCCAACGACTGATCCTGCCATTGCCTGCGAAGATAAGCCAAAGCAAAGTCAGGCAGCGTATCCGGAAGCGGATATTTCAGCGCCGCCGAGAACAGCTGACGATTGCGCACAATGGCAGGACTGGACCAGGGAACCGTAAAGCGCTGTTGATACAAGCGGGAAGCCCCAGGCTCTCTGGCACTGTCCGCCGCCAGTCCCAAAACCGG
>NZ_JBYCKP010000628.1:0-1173 GCF_057473445.1 Acidithiobacillus sp. TH-A36
GAACTGGGGCTACCAATTCCGCTTTGGGATTTTCGTCATTAGCGAGCACGATATGAATGTAATTACTGCGGCAATGGGTCTTGAATTGTCCAGGGCAGCAAGCTATAGCTGGTGATTGTTAATCGGGTTTTTACCACCCCGTATAGCGAAATAAGAGTCATTGGCTCATTGAAACATTTTGAGCATGAGCAAATAGCAATATTTTCAAGGGTGAACTATCCAGAAGCTGGTTTCTGCTAAAAACTGATCAATCGCCAGCGCTGTTTGGCAGTCATCAGAGCAGGGGTTTATTCACTAACCAATGAAACGTTGACCGTAGCGCAACCAGTAGTATGCGCGCATGTCATCAAACGCTTCCTCAGCAAAAGGCAACACCGTCGCGCAGGACGCATCGGCTTCGCCGCCTTATCGATTCTGGCTCAGTGTGGCGCTGCTGGCTGCCACCGTCATGCAGGTGCTGGACATTACTATCGTCAGCGTGGCTTTACCTTATATGGCCGGAAGCCTTTCTGCCAACACCTCCCAGATTAGCTGGGTAGTGACCAGTTATCTGGTCGCGGCCGCCATTTCCACGCCGTTGACTGGATTTCTGGCGGCGCGATGGGGACGACGCCGGTTACTCTTGGCCAGTCTCGGCGGATTTGTCGTGGTTTCCGGGCTTTGCGGAGTCAGTCAGGATCTGATGGAGATCGTCTTTCTGCGTCTACTTCAGGGTTTGGTTGGGGCGCCTCTCCCTTCTTTGGCACAGGCCATGCTGATAGAAGCCTATCCCCCGGAAATGCGGGGACGAATCACGGCGCGCTGGAGTCTTGCCGTAGTAGCGGGTCCCATTCTGGGGCCGGTGATTGGTGGCATCCTCGTAACCCATCTGGACTGGCGTTGGGTATTTTACGTGAACTTGCCTGCAGGCTTATTGGCCTGGATGCTGGTCTACCGTTTCAGCAGTCCCTCCACCACTATCGAAAAACGCCGTATTGATCTTCTGGGCTTCGCCAGCATGGCCATCGGTCTGGGCGCCCTACAGGTCGTGCTGGACCAAGGCAATACGATGGGTTGGTTCAGTTCGCAGCGGATTGTGATTCTGACCATGCTGGTCGTCTTGACGCTCAGTCTTTTTCTCTGGCGGGCACTGACCCGAGACGACAGCATCGTTCATCTCCGTTTACTGAGGAA
>NZ_JBYCKP010000629.1:0-5599 GCF_057473445.1 Acidithiobacillus sp. TH-A36
GGTGCTGGTACCTGGTTGTTTTTCTGCACAGTTTCGCTGACTGCCGGCCGCTGAGACGCTTTCGGACTATTCAGTGAGAGTGTCGGGATTTTGCTCAGGTGAGGCGCTTTCGGGGAGACGGGTTGGGTCTCTGAAGCTGGCACTGTTGTGGACCTGGGAGTCGCTACAGGCGATGTCTGAGGCTTTTTAGCCTTTAATGGCCGCTGAGGGGAGATATCGGGCCGTTGTCTGGCCAATACCTGCTCCTGTTCCCTGGACGGATGACCATAATATTGTGGAGAAGCGGGGAGCGCATCACTGAGGGCTGCAGCCAGCCCGGTGTTGCTGATGTCATCAACTGCGCCTGACTGCGCCCTGGCAGGTAAGGCTACCGCCAGACCGAGCATGACCACGGCAAGCTGTACCGCCACTTGCAAAACCGTACCAGAATTTTTCATCGCACTGACAACCCTTCGTCCCAGTCGCGGAACAGGGGGCTGAGGAAAAATTGCAGGATGCGTCGTTCCCCGGTATTGATGTTGACGGATACGGACATGCCAGGGCGCATTTTGACAGCCTTTCCGTGCACCATCAGAGAGGGATGCGCCACGGTAACACGGATACGGTAGAACAATGCCCCGCTGGAGCCGTCGCTTCCATGCTGGGAAATGGCATCAGGGCTGATTTTGTCAACCACTCCCTGCAGGGCTCCATATTGTTCAAAAGGATAAGCGGCTACCTTGACCCGTGCCTTTTGACCGACATGAACGAAGGCCATGTGACTATCAGGCAGGGCGCATTCAACGACCAGCGGGGTCCCACTCGGCACGATGCTGACCACGGATTGCGCGGGTGTCACCACCTCACCAATATTGCGTACCTCCACACTTTGCACCACGCCGTTTACCGGAGAGCGTAAGGCATGCAAGGCCAGCTCGCGGTTGGCGTGAGTTTGCTGAGCTTCCAGAGAAATTACCGATTGGGTGTTTTCACCGAGGCTGTGCAGTAAGGTGGCATGATAGTTGGCACGGGTTTCGGAAATATCCTGCTCCAGTTCGGTCTGACGTTGGGTATAGCGGGCAATGTCGCCCTTGTTTTGGGTAATTTGTCCACGCAGACTGATTTCCTTTTGTTGGGCTTCCATATACTGGATTTCCGGTATGGCCCCGATTTTGGCGAGGGCTGCATCTGCCACGACTTGCGGATGCAATAAATCTTCCTGTTGTTGCAGGGAAGCCCCCTGACTTTTGGCGGCTTCCAGAGCGGTCTGATTTTGGGCCAGACGGGATTGTTCTGCACTCTGGTGACTCCGATACTCGGCCTCCTGGGCGGCCTGCAGGGCATTTTCCATTTGCAGGTATTCGGGGTTTACCTTGGCTGTAGCGGTGAGACTGTTATGGCCACTGAGTTGCGCCTGGATGCGCGCCCTTTCAATATCGCGCAGTGCCAGTTCCTGTCTGGTTGCATGGAGGGTGGCCTGAGTCACCGTCGGGTTGAGAGAGACCAGTAATTGGCCTTTGCGCACCTGCTCGCCATTGTGCACATAAATATGTTCGACAGTGGCAGTGGTGATAGGCTGAACCATTTTGACCCTACCGTCAGGAACAAATTGACCACTGGCTGTGGCGACGATATTCAATTTTCCAAAATAAGACCAGAGAATGGCAGCCACCAGAAGAAAAACCAGTGTCCACAGGATGCGGTGCTGCCACGGCGCCGGGGGGCGCTCCTGAATTTCCAGCAGGGGTGGCAAAAACTCATTTTCCAGCTTTTTCAGGGCAGCCTGACGGTTTTTTTCTCGGGCTTCTGCCACGCTACCGCGCAACCCACCCAAAGCACGTGCCATTTCAGTTTGCTCCTTCTTCGTCATGAGCCAGCAAGGCGTAGATCCCATTTTGGGCGATCAGGGTCTGATGCGCACCCTGTTCGACAATTTCGCCATCGTCCATTACCAGAATAATGTCTGCGCTACGGATGGAGGCCAGACGGTGTGCGGCCATAAAGACGGTGCGTCCTTCGCAGATTTTATGAAGATTTTTCCAGATGATACGTTCCGACTCATAGTCGAGGGCGCTGGTTGCCTCATCAAAAATGAGAATGCGCGGATCGCCCAGAAGGGCTCTGGCTATGGCAATGCGCTGCCGCTGTCCGCCAGAGAGGCTGTCCCCCCGCTCACCCACTTTGGTGTCATAGGCATCCGGCATTTTGCTGATGAATTCATGAGCGCCTGCCAGCTGCGCGGCGGCGATGACGCGATCCAGAGTGGCCTCAGGATAGACCATGGTAATGTTTTCGCGAATGGTTCCAGAGAACAGGAAGTTTTCCTGGAGTACGACGCCGATCTGTCGCCGTAACCAGTTGGGCTCGACATGGCGAAGGTCGATGCCATCAATCAGCACGGTTCCTGAATCCGGCAGATACAGCCGCTGCAGCATTTTTGCGAGGGTACTTTTGCCCGAACCGCTGCGGCCGACGATGCCGACGAAAGAGCCTGCAGGAATGTCAAAACTGATGCCCTTGAGCACTTCTTCCGAATCTGCCGTATAGCGAAAACGCAGCTTGTCGAGAGTTACCCGGCCATGCAGTGCGGGCGGCGAAGCCTTGCCAATATCCACTACCGGTTCTGCCGGCGTATTCATGAGATCACCCATGCGACTCACGGATACCCCCACCTGCTGAAAATGTTGCCAGAGCTGGGCGAGACGTAAAATGGGGCCCGTGACCTGACCGGAGATCATCTGGAAGGCGATCAGTTCACCCACACTCAGTTCGCCATCCAACACCAGTTTGACCCCTACCCATAGGATTGCCAGGGTCCCCAGCCGTTGGATCATCTGGGTGAAGGCACTGGTTACACCAGCCAGACGATCTACCCGATAGGAGGCCATGACGTAGCGTGAGAGGCTTTCTTCCCAGCGCTGATAGATTTTGGACTCCACGGCGAGTGCTTTGACCGTCTGGATACCGGTGATGGTTTCCACCAGGAAGGACTGGTTTTCGGCACTGCGATCAAACTTTTCCTGGAGCAGCCGGCGCAGGACGGGGAATATGGCCAGGGATAATCCCACCATGAAGGGAATGGTGGCGAGCACCACCAAAGTCAGCAATCCGCTGTAAAAGAGCAGGACAATAATGAAAATGCCGATAAACCAAATGTCGATGAAAGACATGAGGGTAGGGCCGGTAAGAAATTGCCGCACAACTTCCAGTTCCCGGACACGCGCTACCGTAGAGCCCACCGTGCGGGTTTCAAAGTAGCGCATGGGAATGCGCAGCACATGGGCAAAAAGACGCGCGCCCAGAGTGACATCAATGCGGTTGGTGGTATGGGTCATCATCAGCGTCTTGAGGACGTTGAGGGTGGTTTCAAAAGCAATCACCAGCAACATGCCGATGGCCAGGATGTCCAGGGTGGGCAGGCTGTGATAGACCAGCACCCGATCAATCACCAACTGCACGAACAAGGGCATGGCCAGCCCGAACATCTGCACCACAAATGCCGCCATCAGGACTTCGATAACGGGCTTGCGGTATTTCAGAATGATGGGTATGAACCAGCGCAACCCAAAACGCTGGTTTTCAGCACCCCATGAAAAACGCGGCTTCAGAAAAATGACCCGTCCGGTCCATGCCTTTTCCAGAGTCGCCTGATCAAGAATGAGCTGACCACGGGTAGGATCGACGGCAACCAGGCGCTGGTTTTCGAAGCGCCCCAGCACAATGTAATTACCGTCTTTCAGCTCTGCCATGACCGGATAGTGCTGACGGGCCAGATCTGTCCACTGCAACTGGACGACTTTGGCTACCAGTTTGACTTCCCGTGCAGCCAGGATGATTTTGCCTGGAGGCAGTATGGGTGCTGTCATGCCCAATGCCCGGGCCAACTGCTCCGCATTGCAGGGGCGCTGGTAATAACCTGCAATCATGGCCAGGCATTGCAAGCCACTGGAAACGGGTTGGGCAGGGCGGGGTGACTCAGCGGGGCTGCCCGGTACCCCATTGTCCTGTTCTGAATCCTGTCCGGTCATGGATGCGCGGTGGCACGAATCTGGATTCGGCTCTTCTGAGGCGTGTAGGGCTGGGTGGGCGTCTGATGCGGTATGACCTGATTGTTAAAGCTTTCCATGGAAGGTCCAGCCTGGGCTTTGCTTTGCAGTCCGGCAATCGCACTGTTGGTCGTGCTGAGCTGTTCTTCCAGCGACTTGCGCTGGGCATCCAGGGCCTCGGCTTCCTGCAGTAATTGACTCTGGGCAGCAGTTCCAGCCTGAACAATTTTCTGTTGCGCAGAAATTTGTTGGGCCAATTCTTCTTCCCGCTTCTGCTGGGCGGCAAGGCTGCGCTTGGCGACTGCAATGCGGGCATCCAACTGGATTTTGGCAAGATCAGGCGCAGCCAGACGAATGGTCTGAGTGGCCAGTTTGGTGTAGAGCTGTTCGGCTTTGTGACCATCTGCAGTTTCGCCCACCCACCAGAAATCATGATGTTTGAGCAGAACTACCGAGTAATCGAGGGTTTGCGGATTAAAAAACATGGCGGCTGCAAAAGGACCGTTGTAAATGGTGCGCAGTTCCACAAGCTGGTGCGTTTTGATGAGACTCAGCACATGTTGAGTCAATGCGGGTGCCTGCGCGGGGGCGCTACTGGGAAGTGCTGCCGGGTTGTCAGACTGCGGGGTGGTGGCGGCGCTATCTGCATAAGCCCCGGTGCTTAATCCCATTCCGACCAGTATCCCAATGGTCATGGACAGAATACGAATGGCCGGTTGTTTTGTTCGTATACGCATGTGCTATCTCCTTGTTAATGTCTTTCAAAGCGGTGTGGTCAAAACAGAAAGCTGATTTTACGGTGTTGCTTCCTTTTTGCCATCAATCAGATAATCCGTATTTTTTCATCTTCAGCCACAATGTCTTGCGGCTCCAACCCAGAGCATCGGCAGTTTCCGATCTGCGCCACTGATTTTTTTCCAGGGCCTGAAGTACCTGACTGCGTTCTTCCGTCCGGGATGAAAAATCGGGCAGTTCTTCCTGTTCCTGCGCTTCGCATTCCAGCGCCTCGGTACAGAGCAGATGCAGACATTCTGCCTGTTCAAAGCGATGATGTCCCAGGTAATAAGCCGCCATGCGCGCTGCCTTGTTGTACAGTTCGCGGACGTTGCCTGGAAAGGAATAACTGAAAACCCATTCCTTCAACCATAAAGGCAAATCCGGAAGCTCACAAACTTCCTGGGCATAAAGATTCAGAGACTGGCGCATGGCGGCATTGAACAGCAAAAGCTTTTCTTCTGGCCCACGTTCCTGCAGGGTCGGGACGTAAAGCTCGACGACGGCAATACGGTGATAAAAGTCGAGGCGAAAGGTGCCTTCCTGAATCATGCGGTTGAGGGGGCGGTTGGTGGCGGTCACCAGACGGAAATCCGTCTTGATGGCTTCACTGGAACCTACGGGGTGAATCATTCCGTCATCAAGGGCACGGAGTAATTTGACCTGCTGGGAAAAGGGCAGGTCGCCAATTTCGTCCAGATACAGGGTTCCTTTGTGCGCATCGCGGAAATAACCGGTATGGTCGCGCACCGCACCGGTAAACGAACCTTTGATGTGCCCGAAAAACATGGATTCAAACA
>NZ_JBYCKP010000630.1:0-1472 GCF_057473445.1 Acidithiobacillus sp. TH-A36
CGTTTACCGCCCAGATCGGGGCCATGCGCGTCACCGAAGAACTCGATGCCCTGCGCACCTTTGGTATCCCCCCCATTCGTCGCCTGGTGTTACCCAAAGTCATCGCCCTGGCTTTGGTGGTTCCCTTGCTGGTGTTGTGGACGGACATGGTGGGAATTCTCGGCGCCATGCTGGTCGCCAAGGCCAACCTGGGCATCAGCTACCACTTTTTCATTCAGGAAATGCCCGTTGCCGTTCCCAGTTTCAATTTATGGCTGGGTATTATCAAAGGCGCCGTTTTCGGCATACTGATTGCCTGGATTGCCGGTTTTCATGGCCTGAAAGTCAAGCCCAACACCACCAGCCTGAGTCGGGAAACCACCAATTCCGTGGTGTTCTCCATCACCCTGGTGATTCTCATTGACGCCATCCTCGCGCTGGTATTTGCCAATACGGGGATTAGCTGATGGAACGGCTTGATGCCATCATCATGGAAAATATTGGTACCCGCTTCGGAGACTACTGGATTCACCGCAATCTGGACCTGAAAGTCCACTGCGGTGAAATCCTCGCCATTGTCGGTGGTAGTGGCACCGGCAAAACCACCCTGTTGCGGGCCATGATGGGCCTGGTCCCCATTGCCGATGGCAAGCTGACCATACTCGGCAAAAATCCGCAAACCCTGACCCTGCGCGAACAAATTGCCCTGCGCCAGCGCTGGGGCGTACTTTTCCAGCAAGGTGCCCTGTTCAGCGCCCTGACCGTTTTCGAAAACATTGCCTTTCCCCTGCGCGAGTGGGGACACCTGACCCGCACCGAAATCAATGATCTGGTGGCCCTGAAATTACAGATGGTCGGGCTTCAGCCCAAAGATGCGTGGAAGCTGCCTGCCGAGCTTTCGGGTGGCATGATCAAGCGCGTGGCCCTGGCGCGGGCGCTGGCCATGGAAGCGGAAATTCTCTTTCTGGACGAGCCCACCTCGGGACTGGATCCGATAGCTGCCTCGGATTTTGATGCACTGCTGCGGCAGGTACATGCGGATATCGGCTTTACCGTGGTCATGGTCAGTCATGATCTGGACAGTCTCGCGGCCACGGCCAGCCGGGTGGCAGTACTGGCCGACCACAAGGTACTGACCGTGGGTCCCCTCAGTGAAGTGCAGGCCGTGGACCATCCCTATATTCAGGCATTTTTTCATGGGGAACGCGGCGAAAGATTACTCAACAGCCTCCGGGCCACCGGCAAACTGCCTACTCTCCCCAGCGGCGACCAATCTGGTTTGGCACGCCAATCTGATCCAGCACCCGCGCAACCATAAAATCCACCAAATCTTCAATGCGCTGGGGACGATGGTAAAAACCCGGACTGGCCGGCAAAATCCGCACCCCCATGCGCGCCAGACTCAGCATATTTTCCAGATGAATGGTCGAAACCGGACTTTCCCGGGGCACCAGCACCAACTTGCGGCCTTCCTTGAGCATGACGTCTGCCGC
>NZ_JBYCKP010000631.1:0-2055 GCF_057473445.1 Acidithiobacillus sp. TH-A36
ATAATCGGCCCTCCTGGGTGTCAGAGGAACCGAGCAAAACCGGGCGATCTGCCGTTCAGGGTTTTGGGGCTACAAGACAGAATGACGCATTCTGTCTCGTGGGCGGAGTTTCATTCGCCCTCAAACGTTCATAAAACTGTGCGCTCCCTTGCATTTGTGCCGGCATCGCTCTAGATTGATAGAGAACTTAGTTACTTCATGACTAAGCTCCTCCCGGAAGGCCTAGTATACGGTGATACTAGGCCTTCAACTTTAAGTCTTATAAGACAACAAGATCGGTAACTTCCATCCTTCAAGTAGCTAATAATCGCTATACATTTAACCGCGACAAATCTAGACGGAAGTCTTCACCTTGCATAGCTTGGCCACTGGTCTTTCACCAAATGCGTACTCACGTTGAGAACATGATTTTCTCAATTTCCTTGCATCTTTCCAGTATTGTTGTATGCTTTCCACATGAGGTAGGCAAAAAGAACACACTCGATGTTTTTCATGGGGTGATGCTTAGACCTCTAAACTTTGGTTGAGGAGGAGTTCAAAATGAAGAAAAATTTAGTGGTATTGGCCGTTGCGGCCGCCTTTTTAGCACCTGGAATCGCTTTTGCTGCAGACAACGGTAATGCTAGCGGTGTGTTCCAACCTGAAAACTCCCAGGATACCGGTCCTATCCTCTACGGATATGCCCAGATCACCGGCAGTAATCAGTTTGGTACCAATGGTCCCGAAGGGCTGATTTTTGGCGCACACCGCATTCGTTTGGGCGTGAAGGGTACAGCTGTTCCTGGCGTGACCTATAACTTTCAGTACAAGTGGGATGGTGCATGGATGAGTGGCGGCCCTCTTGCTAACACGATGGGCGAATCTGGCGTCCAGGACGCGGAGATTAACTTTGCGTTTATCCCTGAAGTCCAGCTAAAAGTCGGAAAGTTCCGGGTGCCAGTAGGCATGGAACGTACCCAATTCAGCGGTAACGACTTGTGGTTCATCCAGCGTTCCATGAACCAGAGTTTGGGCGCTGATCGCGCTGCAGGTGTGATGTTCCACAGCCCCAATGTAATGAATACGGGTTTCTACTACAGCTTGGGAATGTTCGATAATGGTTCTGTAGATGGAAATAACGCATTTAGCAGCAATGCATTCTACAACAATGTAACCGATGGCATGACTGGTGCCGGACAAAAAGTGGTTGGAGGCGTTATGACCAATGGCGCAGGCAAGTACCTATTTGCCGGCATGGTTGGTTACAAGCTGAACCCGTTGTTGAACATTGAATTGTCCGGAGCCCGTTCAGATACAGCCAATTCTGGTGGACGGATCAGTCCCACTTTGATTGGTGCCAACCAAGTTGATTCTTGGAACGTAGGCGCCCGTGGCGGCATGATGGGACTGAAGTACATGGCTGAATATAGCCATGTAAATGGGTACGGCGGTGTCTCAGGTTTGCGTGGCAGCGATTGGTATGTGGCGTTGGCAGCAAACCTACATCAAATGACCTTAACCCCAGATTGGTTGGATATTGAACCTGCTGTACGTTTTGAACGTTTCGACTGGAAAGGCGCTGCAGGTTCCGGTGTTCCAGGATCTATCAACGGTGAGTATCTGAACAATACCACCATCGGCGTCAACTATGATCTGAATCCTAACAATCCGTATGCGGCTCGTGTGCAGTTGAACTATGTAATTCCGACGGGTGCCTCCGGTTTCCGTCACGAATTGCAGGCAACTGGTGCCAATTATGCTCCTTCAAATGCTTATATCTACAACACGCTGGCCCTGCAGTTCCAGGCTGGTTTCTAATTAACTAACCATGAATATAAAGCCGCTATCGACTTTGATAGCGGCTTTTTTACATTCTCATGTCATACTCGAAACAAAGCGCTAACGACGATGAGCATTTTCGAATTGCTGCAAAAGCAATTATTGCTCTACGCAATGAAAAGCTGGCTGGGATCGCACGGAATTTGCAATTTGATCCTGGTGGACTATCCGGCTGGTTAGGCGGAACACCAAATAGATTGTCATTTGAGAAGAAGGAAATACTCTCCTGTTACCTAG
>NZ_JBYCKP010000632.1:0-2656 GCF_057473445.1 Acidithiobacillus sp. TH-A36
ACCCACTATTTCGGGGCCACCCCCAAAACCGTCAACGCCTTCATCACTGCTCCTCTGGAAAAGGCCGTGGGTCAGGCCCCGGGCATAAACTATATGACGGCGGTCAGTGAAGACGGTATTTCCATTTTGACCCTGTATATGCGGATGGGGGAAAACCCCAATGCCGCCCTGTCGCAGGTGCAAAGCAAGGTCAATACGGTCCTGAATCAGTTGCCCAAGGGGGTCATGCAACCGGTGGTTCAGGAAATGTCTGGTTCAGGAGCTTATCTGATGCTGTTGAGTTATCACGGTAAGGGCTTTAATCAGCAGCAGATAACCGATTATCTGACCCGCGTCGTGCAGCCCGCCATTCAATCGGTTCCGGGCGTGGGTCTGACTGCCATTCTGCCTCCGGGTACCGGGCCTAACGGTAATACTTACGCCATGCGGGTCTGGCTGAATCCGCAGGAAATGGCGGTATTGGGAGTGACCCCGGCGCAGGTCAGCGATGCGCTCAAGAAAAATGACTTTGTCGCGGCGGTAGGGCGGTTGCGCGGCGAATATACGGCAGTATCCCTCAGTGCCAATACCGCCCTGCATAGTGCGGCAGAATTCCGCAATCTGGTAGTGGCGACGGTGCACGGCGTACCCATCCATCTGGAGCAGGTCGCCAAGGTCTCTTTGGGCGCTCAGACTTATGATTCATCCGTCATGGTGGATGGACAGCCGGCTGTCAATATCGGTATTCAGCAGGCCCCCGGCAGTAACGCCCTGCAGGTCGCCCAGGGTATTCACAAAGTCATGACCCAGTTGAAGGCGACCATGCCTCCGGGAATGCAGGGGTACACCATTTATAATGGGGCCCAGTTTGTCAAAAGCTCCCTGCAGGAAGTGGAAATCAATATTGGCCTGGCACTGCTGGTGGTCATTCTGGTCATCTATTTGTTCATGGGTTCCTGGCGCGCGCTGATTGTTCCGGCACTGGCGATTCCTGTGGCCATGGTGGGAGCCCTCACCATCCTGCATGCTCTGGGATATACCCTCAATTTGCTGACCCTGTTGGCGATGGTGCTGGCTATTGGTCTGGTGGTGGACGACGCGATTATTGTGGTGGAAAACGTTCATCGTCATATTGAACATGGGGCAACTCCTTTACATGCGGCACTGCTCAGTGCCAGGGAACTGGCCAGCCCGATTCTGGTGATGGCCACGACACTGGTGGCCGTATTTGCCCCCATGGCCTTTATTGGCGGGTTGGTGGGCCACTTATTCAGCGAATTTGCTTTTACCATTGTGGCCACGGTGCTGTTGTCCATGATTGCCGCGCTGACCCTGGCGCCCATGCTGGCTTCCCGGGTTCTGAAAGCGGGACAGGAGGGCCGGGTCTCCCATTTGGTGGATCATGTATTTGGACGCCTGAAGGCCTTTTACGGACGCCTTCTTTTCGCGAGTTTGCGGGTTTGGCCGGCCACCGTGGCTTTGGCCCTGGTATTGACGGGAGGCATCTATTTTCTTTTCAGCATCAGCCAGAGTGAGCTGGCACCGCCGGCGAATCAGGGCATTGTTTATGTGAACGGCGTTGCCCAGCCCACGGCGACGCTGGAATACATGAATGCTTATGATCACTATCTGACGAATACGGTTTTCGACAAAATTGCCAGCCGCAGTCATAGTTTTGCGGTCAACGGGGTGGGTATTGGCGGCATGCTGTTAAATAATGAAGTGATGGCGGGTGTGGTTCTGAAGCCCGAGCGCGGCACGGTGACCACGCATCAGGTCAAAGCCAAGGTGCAGAAGCTGGCCGAGCAGGTACCCGGTATGAAACTGTCCGCTTTTGGCTTGCCGCCACTCCCCGGGGCAGCGGTCGGCTTGCCGGTGCAGTTCGTATTGACCAGTACGGGAGGCTCCTATCATCAACTGGATGGCATTTCTGCCAAGCTGGTTCAGGAAGCCAAAGCCAGCGGCCTTTTTTCTTTTGTCTGCAAAAATCTGAAGTACAACAACCAGATTCAGCAGGTGGTCATTAATCGGCAAATGGCTGCATCGTTTGGACTCAGCATGGCCGATATCGGACAAAATCTGGAGACGCTATTGGGTGGCAACTACGTCAACTACTTCGATATGGACGGTTTGAGCTATCGGGTAGTGCCACAAGTACCACCTGCGTTGCGGGCCAACCCCGATTTTCTCAAGGCCTATACCATCAAAACGCCTTCCGGCGCCGAGATTCCTCTGTCCACTTTTGTGTCCCTGAAGTCGGAATCGGCACCGACATTTTTACCGCAGTTTCAGCAGTTGCCGGCGGTATTTATTCAGGCCAACCCGGCTCCTGGCGTGTCATTGGGACAAGCGCTGCAGTTTTTGCAATCTCATGCGCAAAAAATTCTTCCCGGTGGGGATCAGATCCATTATGCCGGCGTATCCCGCCAGTATGTGCATCAGGGTAATGCGCTGGCGGTCACTTTTGCCTTTGCCCTGCTGATGGTGCTGCTCCTGCTCGCGGCGCAGTTCAACAGCTTCCGGGATGCTCTGGTGGTGCTCACGGCTGTTCCGGTGGCGCTGTTTGGGGCGTTGTTGCCTATCAGTCTCGGCGCTTCCAGTGTCAATATTTACTCGGAAGTAGGGATGGTCATGCTGATTGGTCTGATTGCCAAGCAGGGAATTCTGATTGTGCAGT
>NZ_JBYCKP010000633.1:0-4479 GCF_057473445.1 Acidithiobacillus sp. TH-A36
CGGAAAACCCGGAACGCCTGCCTCCCGGCGTACGCCTGCGTGTCCCTTTTGGTCAAAAAAGCCGTATTGGTATTCTGGTGGGATATGACCACTGTCCGCCGGAAATCACCCTGAAACCCATCGAGGCTGTACTCGATACGCGGCCCCTGCTTCCAGAATCCCTGCAGCAGCTTCTGAATTTTGGTGCGCATTATTACCAGCATCCTCTGGGCGATGTCTGGGCTGCCGCCCTCCCGGCGCTACTCCGTCAGGGTCGGCCTTTGCCAAGGCCTGCAGCACAGGCTTATCAACTCACCCAGCCTGAACAGATGCCTGCCCGTCCCGGCAAACTGCAGGAAGCCCTGATAACCCTGCTCAGCACCTCTAACCCTACCGTCGAAACAGAAGTACCATCACGTTTACGTACGGTCCTTCGCCAGGCGCTTCACAACGGCTGGGTGAAAGCCCTCAACCTTCCCGCTCCCGGAGTAACTGCACAACCGGTCCCCTACCCTCTGAATGAAGAACAGCGCATTGCCATCACTCAATTACGGATTACCCAAGGCTTTACATGCTGGCTGCTGGATGGCGTTACCGGAAGCGGCAAAACCGAAGTCTACTTCGAAACAATCCGTCCCCATCTGGAAGCCGGTCGGCAGGTGCTTATTCTCGTCCCGGAAATCGGTCTTACCCCACAGCTGCTGGCACGCTGCCAGGCCCGCTTCGGCAAGGCAGCGGTCGCCGCACTGCATTCCGCCCAGACCGACACCGAACGTTTGCGCATCTGGGCATTGGCGGCCATGGGGCATATTCAACTGCTCATCGGCACCCGCTCCACTCTTTTTGTGCCCATGCCGCAGCTGGCCTGTATTGTCATTGATGAAGAACATGATCCCTCTTTCAAGCAACACCGGGGCTGGCACTATTCCGCCAGGGACATGGCCATTCAGCGGGCCAAACTGGAGAATATTCCGGTCATTCTCGGTTCGGCCACGCCCTCTCTGGAAAGTCTCTACAATGTCCAGCAGGGACGTTATCAAAGTCTGCAATTACGGCAACGCGCCACCAACGCGCCCCTGCCGGGCATCACGATTGTTGCCCTTCGTCGCCAATATCTTCAGGGGGGGCTCTCCAGTGATCTTCTGAACGCCTGCTCAGAAACGCTCGCGGCGGGAAATCAGGTCTTGCTGTTTCTGAACCGGCGGGGTTATGCACCCGCCGTACTCTGCCATGATTGTGGCCATGTCCTGCACTGCCCACGCTGTAGTGCCGCCCTCACCTGGCACCGCCACCAGCAACGCCTGCGCTGTCATCACTGCGGATACGAGTCACGCTGGCCTGAAGACTGTCCGGAATGCCACAGTACTGCGCTGATCACTGCCGGACAGGGAACCGAGCAACTGGAAGAAGTCCTGCGCCAACGCTTTCCCGCAACGCCGGTCTGGCGGATTGATCGGGATGCATTACCAGGACGGGAGGCTTTTTCCGCCGTACTGGAGCAAATCCATCAGAATCAACCCGCTATCCTGGTTGGCACGCAAATGCTCGCCAAGGGCCATCATTTTCCAGCCGTCACCCTGGTCGGCATCGTCAACACTGATCAGGGCCTGTTCAGTGCCGATTTTCGGGCTCCCGAGCGCTTGCTGCAGATGGTTCTGCAAGTGGCGGGACGGGCAGGTCGCGAAGATCGACCCGGACGAGTCCTTCTGCAAACCCATCTGCCCCATCATCCCCTGATCCAGAAACTCAGTGAAGGAGACTATCAGCAAGCCGCCCGGTTACTTCTGGAAGAACGTCTGCAAGCAAGCCTTCCTCCCGGCACAGCCCTGACGCTTATGTGTGCTGAAGCCCATCAACGGGCAGCCATTCAGGCCTTCCTGGAAGCGGCAAAAGCCTGCGCTCCCGATTTGCTGGAAATCAGCGGACCGCAGCCTGCGCTTCTGGAAAGACGGGCCGGTTTTGAGCGTGCTGAATTATGGATAGAGGCGCCCACACGCCAGATCATGCAGAAGTCCCTTAAAATCTGGTTACCCTGCTGTCAGCAGCTGCCAGAAGCCCGTAGGGTGCGCTGGTTTGTCGATGTCGACCCGCAATTCATGCTTTGATTCCGGCGTGATTGGTAAAAACTACTATATATTGGGTATGCGTGAAATTTATGCGACACTCGTAACAAATTCGAAGGAGTACACATGCCCAAAAATGCCAAGCTCAAACTCTCCGATCCGTCAATAGAACGCAGTGTGTTGTATGTTGGTGAAAAAGACATCATTGCTGCCTCTACAGGAATCTTGAAAGAAGAAGGCTGGGATATCATTTTTGCAACCTCTTTAGCAGAGGCTCCCCAATACGCCAGCAAAAGCGGCGCGCTGGTTGGTGTAGTCGGCTTCAGCCAGAAAGAGTTCGTGGATCATGCGCATCGCGTCGAACTGATGCTAGCCCAGTCAACCCAGTTAAAATGGATTGCCCTGATCCCCCCCAACGCCGCTGACCAACCGGCTTTCCGCCAGTTGATTGGTAGCGCATTTTATGATTATCACACCTTGCCTTTAGATGCCCTGCGTCTGTCCATTACCTTGGGACACGCATTTGGCATGGCAGAAATGACTGCCGATACCTTTCAGGGCGGACAGTGGGATCTTCATCATCATCCCGAAAGCCAGATGGTTGGCGCCAGTGACCAGATGCAGAAAATCTATCAGGAAATTCGCAAAGTCGCTGGTGTAGAAGCGCCCGTTCTCATCACGGGCGAAAGCGGGACGGGCAAAGAACTGACAGCTCAAGCCATTCATGAAAGGTCCACGCGTAAAGAAGGGCCCTTTATAGCCGTCAATTGTGGTGCTCTTCCTGCCAACCTGATTCAATCAGAATTATTCGGGCATGAAAAAGGTTCTTTTACCGGTGCCCATGAACGCAAAATCGGACGCATTGAGTCTGCCACTGACGGAACCCTTTTTCTGGACGAAATTGGCGACTTGCCGATGGACCTGCAAACCAATCTGCTGCGTTTTTTACAGGAAAAAACCATTCACCGCGTTGGTGGCCGTCAGGATATAGAAGTCAATGTCCGCGTGCTCGCTGCCACCCATATCAACCTGGAAGCAGCCATCAAGGAAGGTCGTTTCCGTCAGGACCTTTACTACCGCTTGAATGTGTTGCAGATAAAAATGCCGCCTTTGCGTGATCGTGTGGGTGACATTCCCTTGTTGGCGCAATATATATTCACGCGCTTTTCGGATGAAAAAGCGCATCGAGTCAAAGGATTCAGCGAAGAAGCACTCCATGCCATGAATCATTATGACTGGCCGGGCAATATCCGAGAACTCATCAATCGTGTCCGTCGAGCCATGGTCATGTGTGAAAAATTCCTGATTTCACCGGTTGATTTAGGTCTGGAGCGGCGCACCAATTCACGCATGCAGGTTACCCTGAATGAAGCCCGTGACGGTGCCGAAGCCAGCAGTATTCGTGGAGCACTGGCACAAAGTCGCGGCAGCGTCAGTATGGCTGCCCGCCAGCTGGGCATTTCGCGGGTGTCTTTATATCGCCTGATGGAAAAACACGGCATTTCCAAAAGCTGAATATACGCTAACAGGCTGATCAGCATAGCAACTTGCGCAGGGGCAGGTATATGCTATTCTTGAAAGTAGCCGGTTGGGCTATTTTTGATTATTTTGGGGTGTGAAATGGCGGTTGGTACAGTGAAGTGGTTCAATGACAGTAAGGGATTTGGTTTCATTACACCTGAAGATGGTAAGGAAGACGTGTTTGTGCACCATTCCGCCATTGAAGGTACGGGTTTCAAAACCCTGGCTGAAGGTGAAAGGGTCAACTTTGAAGTCACTCGTGGACCCAAAGGTCTGCAGGCCGAAAAGGTCCGCCGGGCTTAATTAGGGCTCAGCGTTAAAACCGGATGTTTCGCGCATCCGGTTTTTATGTTTTCTAACTCTCTCTCGTTGGCTTTTTGCGCTTGCCAGCCGTGCTACCACGCGGTTTACCCTCACCTTTCGATGGCCTGGTAGTTGCCGACAAAATCTTTCTGGATGGTTTCGCGTCTCCTCCGGTACGCGCACGTGGTGCTGAAGACCGACGGGGTGCTCCCGATTTTTCGCTTCCAGCTTCTTGTGGGGCAATTTGTAACGGCCGTCCCGCCACCCAGACTTTCTGCAAATGCTGCAAGGCGGCCGCAGGAAGATCCGCCGGTAACTCTACCGTACTGTACTCGCCGTGGATTTCCACCTTGCGGATATTGCGACTGGGAATCCCTGCCTCATTGGCAATAGCGCCGACAATATTTTTGATCTGGGCGCCGTGATCTTCGCCGACATCCAGACGGAAGCGCCGCATCGGCTGATCATCAGCAAGGGGTTTGCGGGGTGTGCGGTTGGCACCGCGATCACTGCGCACTGGCCTTTCGTCATCGCCGCCCCGCCGTGAAGAACCTGACCGCCCCGATCCTGAGGACTCAGTACGCATGGGCCGGGTGGGTTCTTCAACAGGCAC
>NZ_JBYCKP010000634.1:0-2887 GCF_057473445.1 Acidithiobacillus sp. TH-A36
GCATGCCCTTTAGTGCACCTTTTTAAAAAGCATCACACTAACAATCATCGAAACTCAGGTTTTCGGCTTCCAAACACGCATTCAAGGTCGCCAAGCCACGATTCTGCAGCTGACGTACCGCTTCGCGGCAAATACCCATAAAGCCGCCGACCTCTTCCAGCCCCATGGCAGGCCTTTCCCCAAAACCAAAACGCAGGAACAGGACCTGCCGCTGTTTGAGTGGTAGCGCGTTCAAATGCTGTGCCAATACCTTTTTCATGTGTCGCTGATGCGATAAGTTGTCCGGTGCATAAAGCGTATCTTCAACGGGCTCAAAACACGCCGCCGGGCTTTCGTCCGCATCCGGTGCATGGGTCGAAAACATGTAGGGATTAAAGGTCTCAATGGCCTGCTTTGTTTGTTCGCGCAAGACACGTGTGTCGCCAATCTGCTCACCACGACTTTCGCAACCACGAATTGCTTTGCTCAAATAATCCGGCAGACGAATCAGGTGGGCATGGAAAAGTGCCTTTTGCATATAGCTGCGCACCCAGAAGCTGGCGTAAGAGGCAAAACGGCAACCGGCATCCAGACGAAAGCGATCTGCTGCATGCAGCAGGCCCAGATATCCTTCCTGGATAACATCTTCCCGCGTGATGAACGCGCTTTGATAGTTATTCGACAAGTAATGTACTAACCACATATTTTTCTGCACCAGCCTATCCCGAGCCTTTGCATCTCCGTCCAGCATGCGTTGTACCAGGTCGCGTTCTTCGCTCAGCCCCATACGCCGTGTTGCGCTCTCAGGACATAAGGCGGGGTCATTGGCCGGGAGAGATTCTGGCGGCAGTGCCGTTTCTTCGGCCTCTACACCCGTGAGTGGCAGTGCGCTGACGTCCGTTGCACGGTGCAGGTCTGTTGCACAGTGCGGTCCCGTTGCACGGCGTGAGCCCCTTACAGGAGGTACGCCCCACTCATTCTCCTCTTCCGAAGCGTCAACAACCCATAAAGCATCCAACATGAAACATTTCCAACCATCGCGTTAAAGGCTCAGGGTACCCGATGATGGTGGTTGTTTTCGGGTAATAAAGTGCCAAAATACGCGGTTATTTGGAAAGCACCCTTAAAAAGATCGGTAGTATCTGCGTCGGGATCAATT
The DNA here is from genome assembly GCF_057473445.1 of Acidithiobacillus sp. TH-A36. Taxonomy (NCBI): domain Bacteria; kingdom Pseudomonadati; phylum Pseudomonadota; class Acidithiobacillia; order Acidithiobacillales; family Acidithiobacillaceae; genus Acidithiobacillus; species Acidithiobacillus sp. TH-A36. The sequence continues at coordinate 1,139 of NZ_JBYCKP010000634.1, forward strand.
TGATCCCGGGAATCACAAACCGTTATCTGGGATACGCTTTGCAACCTTTCTGAAATCGACTAATATTAGTTCCGCGTTATTATTGAAAAAACAAAGGCAATATCATGGCAACAGGTACGGTAAAGTGGTTTAACGATAGTAAAGGTTTCGGTTTCATCGTGCAGGATGACGGGAAGGAAGATGTATTTGTGCATCATTCGGCCATTCAGGGCATAGGTTTCAAATCCCTCGCCGAAGGGGAACGGGTCACTTACTCTGTAGTTCGCGGACCGAAAGGACTGCAGGCAGAGGATGTCCGCAGCATAAGCTAAAGCTCACCAAGCGATAGTCGGCAACGCGACAAAAAATCACTCACAAATTCGTCACGCGTAACACTTCTTCCAGACTGGTAACGCCCTCTTTGACACGGCGCAAGCCCGTCTGTCGCATGGTGAGCACCCCCTCGCGGGCCGCTTGGCGCGCCAGGTCGATGGCGGTGCCGCCCTGCATAATGAGCTCCCGCATCGCTTCACTGACGGGCATGACCTGATAGAGCCCAATACGCCCTTTATAACCGGTTTTGTGACATTCATCACAACCGATAGGACCCATAGGCTGCCAGCCTTGCAGGTCTTCTACAGCGAATCCAGCTTCCACCATTGCCTGCTCGGGGATTTTCATCGGCTTTTGGCAATGCGAACACAATTTGCGGGCCAGCCGTTGGGCCAGGACCAGATGCACCCCGCCGGCAATGTTATAGGTTGGAATGCCCATGTTCTCCAGACGGGTCAAGCTCTGGGGTGCGTCATTGGTGTGCAAGGTGGCCAGCACCAAATGTCCGGTCTGGGCGGCCTTGATAGCCGTTTCTGCGGTTTCCAGATCGCGGACTTCACCGACCATAATAATGTCGGGGTCCTGCCGCAAAAAGGAACGCAGGGCAGCGGCAAAATTCAAGCCGATCCGCTCATTGATATTCACCTGATTGATTCCATACACCGGAATTTCTACCGGATCTTCCGCCGTGCTGATATTACAGTCACCCGTATTGAGCATGTTCAATGCGGTATAGAGCGTCGTGGTTTTTGTAGGATACAAATAAAGTTGGGAACAATGAAATAAAGTCGGTAACTTTCAAATAAAGATGGTAACTTATTTCCGTATGCTTATATCCATTGTTTAGGATACGGATCATGCCACCTTGTGGCTTGCACCCTTAAATTGATAAAACAAGGTCGTGGAAGCGTTCGGAAAAGGCTGCCAACTCTGGTCGTTCGCAAGAGGCCTGTTTCGCTGGACTAAACCAGCCTTAACTGTATTCATTTCGTCCGATATCTTTATAATCAACTGATTTACATAATATTTCTTTTACAGATAGATAGATAGATAGGATAGATGAAGATCTTGTTGGTGTAGAGTCTGTTACCAACTTTATTTGTATCCTACACGTACATATCTTCCGAGCATACCCCAACCCTTTTGGAACCCATCGAGCCTAGCTTTCTACGCGCACCGTCTTCTTGCGCTCATTTAAATCCTTGGCCAACACCATATACATGGCGGGTACCACGAACAGCGAGAACAATGCACCAATGGAAAGCCCGGCAAATACTACCAACCCCAACTGAAAACGGCTGACTGATCCAGGTCCATTCACCAGGAGCAAGGGGAGAACTCCGAGTACCATGGCTCCGGTGGTCATCAGAATCGGACGCAGACGGATACTCGACGCCTTTTCCACCGCTTCGCGTTTGCCCAAGCCCTCGTGACGCT
>NZ_JBYCKP010000635.1:0-1841 GCF_057473445.1 Acidithiobacillus sp. TH-A36
CGCCACTGTTTGACTGCCACTTGAGAAACATCACTGCTGAGGTCGAGCCCTTCATTTATGTGTGTCCAGATGTTACCAGATTGATCCTGACTACCGAATGCCCCTGCAGCCTCAAAATGTTGTAGAGTCAGACCAAGACTGCCGTAGGTTCCAGACGGCTTGATTTTAGACGACATGTCATGGGACAAGGTTTCAGGATTTGTCAAACCGGATGTTTTGATTTCCTCAAGGCTTGCCGCAAGATCTGTGCCCGAGGATTCCTGCAACTGTGGGGTTTCCATGGTTTGGCTTTGCGCCCAAGCCATAGGTACACTTCCCAGCGCCATCACCGTAGCGATGACGGTAATTTGCCTGATCATCCTGTTTCTCCCTTGGCGGGTTCAAACCATAATGGATTGTCCCGCATACACCATCCTGCACATCATTCTGGATTAAATTAAAGGATAATAAACAAATTAAAACGTCTTGGTCAAACGCCTCAGCAGCCAATCAGCAAGTGATTTTTTATCAGCATGGTATAAGATCATGCTGGATATTTCATGGCACTCATCGTCAAACTGAATTTTATCCACAATGTGAGGAACAGCGTTTTTTAATTTTCTGACTTGCTTTAAATACAACAACACGCCTGGCGGAAATCAGTGCTGGCAGCCCGGATTTCGGGTTACGCCCAACACGCTCAGACTTTTCACGAAGAATAAATTTACCAAAACCAGACAAGCTGACATCTTCTCCAGATGCCAAGGTTTGAATTATTAATTTAAAAAAACACGAAACAACCAATCTGCTCTCAGCAATAGAAAATCCCATTCTGCCAGCAAGATCATGACCAATTATATCTTTGGTAACAGTACAGCCTGACTTTTTCCGGGAAGGAATAAAATAAGTGTGATTTTATTTCAAAATTATATTACCTTATTTTTACCGTATTCACAGCCTGAAGCCACCGATTTCACACCGGCGGCTTCAAAACAGATCATCAGGCCTTTTTCGGAGCCAGACTACCCACAGGCAATACCGCTTTGCCCATCACGGGATTAATGACATGCACTGCGGCCAGATAGAAGCCAATCAGCGCAACGATCATGAACAGCAAGCCCGCGATGTTCGATACGGAAATAGCCATCAGGACGAAGGCCGCGCAGAGAAGCCCGAACAGTAACACCAGACCAATGTTAGCGCGCAGGGATGCAATAAAGAAAATAAAGGTAATCAAGGCCATCAACCAAAACCACACCATCAATAATTGGGGCGCGCTCTTCATTGTCACCGCCAAACCGCCGCTGATAGCCGCAATGGCAAAGCTCAGGAAAAATGATCCGTAGGTAATAAACACGGTGGCAATATATGAATTGGGCATCTGATAGGTGAAACCACCCGCTACATACATGGCGGCCGCACCAAACCCGAAACAGAGGGCCAGCAAAGTACCTAATCCTGCAAGCGGCACGATGCCATAAAATACAGCACCAATAATAAACAACGGAACGGCAAATCCAAACAAACCAATAGCAATTGGATCTTTCATTTTATACTCTCCTAAGTGGTTTAGCGGTCAAAACGACCATTATTACTATATTACTCACTACCGATCATCCAAAAAAGGCCCCACTATTGTGGAGCCTGAAACTCCCGAAAGGCTTAGGGAGGAGGAGTCGTTTCACCGTTCATCTGTTAATCAGATTGCGGTTAATTCTGTTCAGCCCAATGGGCCGTTAGCGGTAACGATTTGCGGTTCCATGGCAGCCAGAATGGCAATCAGGTAATTCTGTGCCGCCATGGGAATCTTTCGGGTTTGCATCGCATCCATCATATCCTGAGCCAGATAATTGAAGGCTGCC
>NZ_JBYCKP010000636.1:0-4331 GCF_057473445.1 Acidithiobacillus sp. TH-A36
ACCGGAATTCCCTCAGGGAAATACGCCACAATCAACACAATGCCAAACTCACCCATGGCCCGTACCCAGGCCAGGGCCACCCCGGCTGACAAACCAATGCGCGCCAACGGTAAGGTGACCCGCCAAAAAGTCTGAAATCGGTTGCGCCCCAATGTCCGGCTGATTTGCTCCAGTTCGCGGGGAACGCCTTCAAACGCTGCCCGCGCTGCGATGATGTAATAAGGCATGGCACCATAAATCTGGGCGAGGATAAACGCCGGAGCCGTATTGGTGAGGTAGATGCCCGCGTGGCTGAACAGGCTACCTACCGGTGAATAGGGACCATAAAAACTGCTCAGCAAGATACCCAAGGCCAGAGGCGGCGTCAGCAGGGGCAACATCAGCAGGGCATCAAAAAACCACTTACCACGTCCCTGCCCGCGCGCCAGCCACCAGGCCAGAGGGGTTCCGGCCAGCACGGAAATGATTAGCGCCAGCATACTGTAAAGTAAGGATGTCCGGATTGCCCCGAGATCCCCTTCGGCAAAATGAAAATCATGCCAGTCAGTCGCAAATATCAACGCCGCAAAGGGTGCCAGCAAAAAGACAAATATCAGGCCCGCCAAAGCAGGCCCCATCCAGCGAAAACGGTCAAAACCCGCTGTCACCCGATAGACCGGAAAGCCTGGATCATGATCCGCGCTTCGCAATACCCCTCCCCATAAAAGTCGTGCCGGGTAAATCCTGACGTTATTCCCAAGTAAATATATCCAATGGGTTTATAGCGCTACCGCACCAACTGGTCAAGCTTGCAGCAACAGCCCAGCGCCGCAACTGCCTATAGTTCAAGCACCAGGCCCAGGTAGAATAGTACATACATTATTCCGGCTTTTTTATGCTATGCTTATGGAGAAAATAGAGTTAACTATCCATTAAAGAGTCAGATGAAATGCACTGGACCATTCTCCTCAAATCCGACCCCGAAGCAAAGGGTAATCCTGTTCTGCACGGCCTGCGCATGGCAGCTTCGGCTTTGGCGGATGGTGTTGAGGTCAGCATTTTTCTTGCTCAGGAAGCCTGCCCCCTGGCTTTTCTGGATGAGCAAATCGGGGCAAAACAGTTGGTTCATCAGGATCTTATTCATGAACTCCAGGAACTGGGTGCGCGAATATATGTGGTCGGCCTGGAATGGCTGCATCAGTCTGAAAAATCCCTGCTCAACTCCAGCATTGAGGCGGCCAGCATGAAAACCCTGGTCCGCCAGATGAAAATCTCCGATCAGGTCATCACCCTTTAATACCATGGGTGCTACTTACGCATTGGGAGATGTGCAGGGTTGTTGTGCCCCCTTCAACGCGTTATTGCAAAAAATCGGCTTTGATGCGCAGCATGACCGCCTCTGGTTGGCGGGTGATTTGCTGAATCGTGGTCCCGATAGTCGTCCATTACTGAAAAAGCTTTTCAACTGGCAGGACCGCCTCCAGATTGTGCTGGGCAATCATGATTTATATGCGCTTTCGCGCTGGGCAGGTATTGTTCCCGCCAAAAAAAGTGACACCCTTGCGACACTCCTCGCTGACAAAAATGCCGGTGACTGGCTGGACTGGTTACGGCAGCAGCCTCTGCTTCATCATGACGAAGAGCTGGGCTGGACCATGGTCCATGCTGCCATTCATCCTGACTGGGATATTTCCAGCGCTACAGTGCATGCCTTGAAGGTGCAGGAAGCACTATGCGGCCCGCACTGGAAACGCTTTTTGAAATCATTGTGGGCTACACCCGCTCCGGATCGCTGGGAAGATTGCCGCAACGAAGAAGACGCCCAGCGTTTTCGGGTGGCGGTATTTACCCGCGCCCGTTATGCCACCGCAGATGGTCTTTTCAACTGGCCCAGCACCCCACCCAAAGACCTTGCGCATATGTATGCGCCGTGGCATCAATGGTTTTTTGAACGGCAGAGCAGTGGTGCTATTATCTGCGGGCATTGGGCGACTCAGGGTCTGCTGGTGCATGAACGCTTGCTGGCCCTGGACAGCGGCTGCGTCTGGGGTCGCCAGTTGAGCGCAGCGCGCATTGATCTCGCCGAGCCACTGATTCAGCAGATCAATTGCCCCGCCTATGCCCAACCCGGCAGCTAAGGAATAACATCAGCTCAGCAGATATGCCCACCATCACGCCCTCTCTCGAAATCCTGCGCCACACTTTCGGCTATGAACAGTTTCGAGCCCCTCAGGAGGAGGTCATCGCCACACTCATGAGCGGCCAGGACGCACTGGTGCTGATGCCTACCGGGGGCGGCAAGTCCTTGTGTTACCAGATTCCCGCCATCGCCCGTCCGGGTGCTGGTGTGGTCGTATCACCACTCATCGCGCTGATGGAAGATCAGGTGAATGCCTTGCGGCAGGCGGGGGTTGCGGCGGCAGCGCTCAATTCCAGCATTCAACCCCGGGAAATCCGCGAAACCGAAGAAGCCCTGCGCAGCGGCCAGCTGGATTTACTGTACATTGCCCCCGAGCGCCTGCTGCAGGATCGTACCCTGCGCCTGCTGCAACAATGTCAGGTCAATCTTTTCGCGATTGATGAGGCACATTGCGTCTCCCAATGGGGACATGATTTTCGTCCGGAATATTTGCAACTGAAGGTTCTCCACGAGCGCTTCCCAGCCATACCGCGCATTGCCCTGACGGCTACAGCAGACCCCAAAACCCGCCTGGAAATCATCGAACGGCTGGGACTGCAACGCGCGCGGATTTTTACCCGGTCTTTTGATCGTCCCAATATCCGCTACCACATCCACAGCAGCAGCCAGGGTGCGCGCAACGCCCTGCTGCGTTTTATTCGCGACCGCCATGATGGTGAAGCGGGCATTGTTTATTGCCTTTCCCGTAAACGCGTCGAAGAAATTGCCGCATGGCTTCAGGCAGAAGGGTTGGACGCCCTGCCCTATCATGCCGGCCTTTCCGCAGATGAACGGCGCCGCCATCAACTGCGTTTTCAACGCGATGAGGGTGTCATCATTGTAGCAACCATTGCTTTTGGTATGGGTATTGACAAGCCCAATGTGCGTTTTGTGGCCCATCTCAATTTGCCCAAAAGTATCGAAGCCTATTATCAGGAAACCGGTCGGGCGGGGCGTGACGGTTTGCCAGCTGAAGCCTGGATGCATTATGGTCTGCAGGATGTGGTGCAACTGCGGCAGATGATTCAGCAATCTGAAGCCGACCAGCAACGCAAGCAAATGGAAGGCCAAAAACTGGATGCCATGCTCGCCCTTTGCGAAACCGTTACCTGTCGCCGCCAGACTTTGCTCAGTTATTTTGGCGAAACCCTCGCCCAGCCCTGCGGAAATTGTGACAACTGCCTGACCCCTCCGGCCACCTGGGATGCCACCGTCGCTGCACAAAAAGCCCTCTCTGCGGTACACCGCACGGGCCAGCGTTTTGGCGTTCAGTATCTGGTCGATGTCTTGCTTGCCCGCGATGATCCCCGTATTCAGCAATGGGGCCATCATCAACTCCGGGTCTATGGCATTGGCAAGGAATTATCTGCCAACGCCTGGCGCGCCTTGTTCCGTCATCTGTTACTCCGGGGCCTGGTTGAAGTAGATAGCGAAGGACATGGTGGCCTGCGCCTGAGTCCGCTGAGTCGTCCCATTTTGCGCGGCGAACAAACCCTCACCCTGCGCCAGCACGAAAATCCCCAGCCCCGAAAAAAAGAGAAGGTCCAGGAAATCCCAGCCAGTGACAAAGCACTATGGGAAGATTTACGTCAGCATCGCCGTACCCTGGCACAAACCCAGGGAGTGCCTCCCTACGTAATTTTTCATGATGCGACGCTGATGGAAATGCTGCGCCTGCGCCCCCGTACCCTGGCCAGTCTCGCCACAGTGCCCGGCGTTGGTGAACGCAAACTCGCCGCCTATGGGGAATCGTTTCTGACCATATTACTGAATCACGCAGACCAGTCTTAATGGATCAAAACTTGCCCTGCAACAGGTCAGGTCGCATCATAGGACCAAACTTGAGGAAACCCGAATGAACGAAAAAAGCTTTGCCGTCGCCGTTGAAAACACTCTGACAGAATTACTGACCCGCATTGAGGAACGCACTGCGGTTGTGGAATGTGATCTGGTTGACAGCGTGCTCACCCTGCTCCTGCCCGATGGCAGCCAGATTATCATCAATCGTCAGGAGGCCGTTCAGCAAATCTGGCTGGCCTGCAGTGATGGTCCCGCCCGCTTTTCGGCCAAAGATGATCAATGGCTGGACAGCCAGACGGGCGAAAGCCTGACGACCGCCCTGGGCCGGCTACTCAGCCATCGTTTACATGACCACATCGTCCTGGACTGAAAT
>NZ_JBYCKP010000637.1:0-9199 GCF_057473445.1 Acidithiobacillus sp. TH-A36
GGATTTCAGCAGGATTAGGTTACGACTTCACCGCCGGGCCACTACAGCTTAGTGTTTCTGGAAGCGTCGCTTATCAATATTTTTCTCTGACCCCACCCATTCCGGCGGGTGGGCCTTTCCAGAGCAGTGTCACTTTCATTCCGCAATTACAAGTCCACTTGCCCATTGGCGATGGCTTTTATTTTTCGGGACTGGGCAGTTATGCCTTTGGTCAGGGGTCATACTGGTCGAGGATGAGATTGGGTATACCAACCCTGCCTTGGCTGCACTTTGGACCAGAATTTATCCCTTCAGGAGGAAGAACTTATAGCATCCGGCAGTATGGAGCTTTTGTTGATGCAAATTTGTCTGGAGGTTGGGGGGTCACGTTAGAGGGAGGTTTGCAACGACAGAAAAATCTGCCCGATGTGGGCTATGCAGCATTATCAGTGAGCAAAACTTTTTGAGTATCAGTGGGAGGACATAGCTGACGGGTGGGAAGAGCCCATCTGGGGGTAGAAATGGGCAAGGCTTTGAACTGGGTAACCGTAGGGCTTTTTTGTGTGAGTTTACTGATGAGCCATAGCACTGTGGCAAAAGTCCTGTCCCCGCCACTGGTGCCCATTTCGGTGGCACATTGGCGCAGCTACTGGGTTGACTATACTCGTGCTTTCATTGACGACCAAGGGCGTGTCATTGATCACCACCAACACCAAGATAGCACTTCCGAAGGGGAGTCCTATGCACTCTTCTTCGCCCTCGTCGCCGATAAACCTGAACAGTTCGCGAAAATTCTTTCCTGGACCAACAACAATATGGCTGCGGGCCAACTGGGCACTCAGCTACCAGGCTGGTTATGGGGCCAGAATCCGAGCGGGAAATGGACGCTGCTCAGCCAGCACTCCGCTGCCGATGCAGATCTCTGGCTGGCATACACACTGATACAGGCAGGAAAGCTCTGGCATCGGCCGGATTACATGCACCTGGGCCTGGAATTGACTCAGACTATTGTGAGAGAAGAAGTGGTCATGATTTCTTTTTCCAACCGCATTAATGACCGCAGTATTCACTTGAGTTTCACGCCAATGCTTTTGCCCGGCTATTTTGGCTTTCACATCGCAGCTAAACGGTATGTCTTCAACCCCAGCTATTTACCATTACCACTTTTGCTGGGACTGGCTCAGGCTGACCCCCATGGACCTTGGCAGCAGATGGCCTCGCAGTTACCCGATTTTCTGCATGCCGTTTCCCCCCATGGATTCGCACCGGATTGGATCGGACTGGACGATGGTCGAAGCTTCTTTGTTCCGTCCCAGGGAGTGGACGGCAGCTACAATGCCATCCGTGTCTATCTTTGGGCAGGTATGGCGACAAAAGAAATGCCTTTTGGGCCGGAAATACTCGCCGCCCTTTCTGGCATGCAAAAGTATTTGCAGCAGCATAACGTGCCCCCTCTGGCAGTAGATGCAGCAACCGGGCAAGCAAGAGGAAGCGGGCCAGTAGGCTTTTCCGCCGCTCTTCTCACCTATCTTTCAGCAAAGCATGATCAGATCGCATTCAACCGGCAACTGCAGCGTATACAGGAAGCACAGATTCCAAGCACAGGATTACTGGGTGAACCTGCCTACTACTATGACCAGAACCTGGCCCTTTTTGCCTTAGGCAACCTTAGCAAGAGTTTTACTTTTGAACGGAATGGTGATTTGCATACATGGTGGTCACATTCAGGGCTGCACGGTTGACCAACGGTTTCAATTTACAATTGGATTAGGACCATCCTAACCATTCAGTGCTATCATCGCGCCCATTCATTATTGCGTATTTGGAGTATGCCGTGCTCAGTACCCATCAACTGACCATGCAGTTTGGTTCAAAACCCTTGTTCGAGAACGTGTCCGTGGACTTCGGGGACGGCAACCGCTACGGTCTGATTGGAGCTAACGGTAGTGGCAAGACCACTCTCATGAAAATCCTGGGTGGCGACCTCGAACCCAGCGCCGGAAATGTCAGCTTGAGCAGTGGCGAGCGACTGGGCAAATTGCGCCAGGATCAGTTTGCCTTTGAAGAATATACGGTACTGGATACGGTCATGATGGGGCATGGTGACTTCTGGAAGGTGAAAATGGAACGCGATCGCCTCTATTCCCTGACGGAAATGAATGAAGAAGATGGCATGGCGGTAGCCCACATTGAAAGTGATTTTGCCGAACTGGGCGGTTATTCGGCTGAAGCCCGAGCCGGGGAACTGCTTATTGGCGTGGGCATTCCTCTGGAGCAGCACGACGGCCTGATGTCGGGGGTGGCGCCGGGCTGGAAACTGCGCGTGCTTTTGGCCCAGGCATTATTTGCCGATCCTGACATCCTTCTCCTGGATGAACCTACCAACAATCTGGATATTCATACCATTCAGTGGCTGGAAGAATTACTGAGCAGCATCAAAAGCACCATCATCATCATTTCCCATGACCGGCATTTTTTAAATAGTGTTTGCACCCACATGGCCGATCTGGATTACGGCGAACTGCGTGTTTATCCCGGTAATTATGATGACTACATGCGCGCATCCACGCTGGTCAAGGATCAATTACTGGCCGATAACGACAAGAAAAAGGAAAAAATGGCAGAACTGCAAAGTTTTGTCAGCCGTTTTTCGGCGAATGCCTCCAAAGCCAAACAGGCTACTTCCCGCGCCCGTCAGCTTGAAAAAATCCAGTTGGAAGAAGTCAAACCTTCCAGCCGCCAGAATCCCTATCTGGTTTTTCAACAGGACCGCAAGTTATATCGCTATGCCCTGGATGCCAAAGATTTATCAAAGTCTTTCGGTGAGTTGCGCCTTTTCCAGAAGCTGCGGCTGCATATTGAAGCAGGTGAACGTATTGCAATTATCGGTGCCAATGGTCTGGGGAAAACGACTTTATTGCGCTGCCTGATAGGTGAAACGGAACCGGATGCCGGGGTGATCAAATGGGCGGAAAATGTGAAGATCGGGTATTTTGCCCAGGATTATGCGCCGGAATTTGCGGAAGATCTGACCCTTTTCGACTGGATGTGCCAATGGCGCAGCGAAAAAGACGATGATCAGGCCATTCGTGGGGTTCTGGGTCGTCTGCTCTTCGGTCAGGATCAGGTCGGGCGCTCCGTCAAGGTGCTTTCGGGTGGCGAAAAAGGTCGGATGTTATTTGGCAAGCTTACCCTGCAAAAACCTAATGTCCTGATTCTGGATGAACCCACCAACCATCTGGACATGGAATCCATCGAATCCCTGAACAACGGGCTGGAAAAATTCGATGGAACCCTGATTTTTGTCAGCCATGATCGCGAGTTTGTCTCTTCGCTGGCGACTCGGATTATTGAATTCACCTCTCAGGGCATTGAAGATTTCAAAGGCAGTTATGAGGATTATCTGCTCAGCCAGATCAGCGTCAGCGACGCCGGGAAAAAGAGCGCCAAAAACCGATAAGCAGGAGGAGGACACCCAGCACAAGAATTCCTCCAATCCATTTCCAGCGCACCATGTTCAGAATATTGGCCAGATGCAGGAGGCTTCCGGCTTCCGCATCCACCCCATGATGGACTGCCAGCACCGCTACGGCGTTGGTTTTGAAAACCACCCCCAGATATCGCAGCACCATCAGGAGCAGGTCGAGAATAATCAGTCCGGTTCCTGCATATATCCACAATGCACGGGAAAGGCGCGGCAACAATTTAATGCCGCCAGCCATGCATAATCTGCAAAGTGGCACGCAACATGCGCTCGGCTTCTTCAGGCGAATCCGCTTCGCTGTAACATCGCAATTCCGGCGCATTTCCCGAAGGACGCAAGTGAATGATGGTGCCATTTTCCAGAGTCACACGCACCCCGTCGGTGTGATCCAGACTGCCTGCCGGGCCTGCCACTTTTCCAAAAGTGCAGCTGAATGCTGCCAGATTCTGGACATTGTCAGTTCCCCTGAAAGCATCCAGATGCTGCTGACTCAAGCTGGTAGGAAAATCCTGCAGCCGGTCACTGGCGGTATAACGCGGGGGTAAACGGTCCAACAGTGCAGCAAGTCTGTTCCCTTGCTGTTTTGCCGCTGTCAGAACGGTGAGCATGGGTAGGATTGCATCCCGGGTTGGAAGCGGCTGCAAGGTTTGTCCATGCCGCTGCAGAGGACTGCCCAGCAAGAATCCGCCGTTGGCTTCATAACCCACTACGGGCCCCTCACCCGCAGCCAGAGCAGCCTGCATGGTTTCAATGACATAGGGAGAGCCAATGCGGGTACGGTGAATCCGGGTAAATAATCCCGACAACTCCAGCGCAGTATTACTGCTGACCGGGGTGACAACACTTTGCGCACCCAGAGCATGGGCTGTAAGTACACCCAGCACATCACCGCGCCACCAGCGCCCCGTAGTGTCCGCAATCATGGGGCGATCAGCGTCTCCATCTGTCGTCAGTAAGGCATCCAGTTGATGCCCGGCCACGGCCTGTTGGGCAAACACGGTATCTTCAGGGCGCAATGCTTCCGTATCCAAAGAAACAAATTCTGCAGAACGGCCCAGTGGCAATACTTCCGCGCCCATAGCAACCAAAATATCGACCAGCAGATCCCGGGCCACTCCGGAATGCTGATACACGCCGAGCCGCAAGCCTGCCAGACTTTCTTTGCCAAAAAAATCCAGATAACGATTCTGGTAGCTTTGCAGATAATGCGGGTCGGCATCAGGCAACAGCGGCGGATGCAGCAGGGCGCCCTGTTCTGTAAATAAATTCGATGCAACTTGCATGTCCTGGGCGAGAATGCCAGCTTCGTCAGCCTTCATCAGTTCGCCGTGCGGACGATTGAATTTGATGCCGTTACGATTGAAGGGAATATGACTGCCGGTTACCATCAGCGAAGGGACTCCTGCCGAGATTCCGGCAAAAGCCAGTGCTGGTGAGGGCAGATAACCGGCAAATTGGGGGTTGCCCTCCTCTGCCAGCACCGCAGCCCAACTGGCAGCCAATATTCGCGGGGTACTGGGTCTTAAATCTCCGCCGAGAATCACTTTCTCGCCGCTCTGATATTCGCCTATGTCGCGGAGATAACGAAGAAATGCCCGCACATGGGTAAAAACCAGTTGATCGGTTAAATCGCTGACCAGGCCTCTTAATCCACTGGTACCAAATGCTGCCATATTCCTACTCCTCCGATCCTGTTCAGGGGTTACGCCATGATAACCAGATAAATTCCAAAAAGGCAGTTGGCATGGATAATTTGCGCACTTTCCCAGAGGGCTACAGGCTGTGTATCATGGTCCATTAGCATTCACAATGGATATCCAAGCAAAGCAATGCCCAATAATGACGACTGGATGAACTGGCATCGCAGCAAACAAGCGCTACCCAGTCTGGACACCTATGACTACGACATGCTCCGCCAGTGGCTGGGTGACCTGGAGATCCGCAAGGCCCAGCCTTATCGACAGGCGGTCAGTCATCTCGAACGACCAACCGACACGGAGCTCAGTGCATGGGTGCAAGGCAGCATCCGCAATCCTTATCATGTGGATATTCATCTCAGTCAGGGACATCTTATCAGTTTATGCACCTGCCCCGTTGGCAGTCGCTGCAAACATGTCGCAGCCGTGTTACTGGCTTATCTGGCCCAACGTGGTAGCCCACAACCGGTCAACAGCCCCAGGCCGCATGTGATGCAATGGCTAGGTGAACTGCGTTCACATCTGAATCCGCCGCCACGCAGGATTCCCACTTCTACTTATCGACTCCACTGGATTCTGGAAATTCGTGGTCATCAGCAACCTGTGCCCACCCTGAACTGCCTCAAAGCGCGCCTGAACAGGCAGGGTATTTGCAGCGAACTCACGCCCTGGAGTAATTTTGAAGCAGCCCTACGCCGTCCACCCGCTTTTCTGGATGAAACGGATCAGATGGTCATACGCCGTTTACTCATTGAAGATGTTTATGCCCAAAGAAGTGGATTTTTTACTCTGGGCCCACGCCATGGTGGCGCCGCTTTGGGCATGTTGGCTGCCAGTGAGCGCCTGTTTATGGATAAACCCGGTTCCTCTCCATTGCGAATGGGCGACATCCGTGCGGGTAAATTACTCTGGAAAACCCTCAAGGGTACGGAACAACATCCCATTCTGGAAACCGAACCACCCACCCAGACCTTGCTGACTCTGGACGTGCCCTGGTATCTGGATGCGGAAAATCTCGAAATCGGCCCGATTGACATCCCCATCAAACCCTCCCTGCTCAAGGATCTTCTTCAGGCGCCCCCCCTCAACATTCAGGAGGCTGCATTATTGAGAAATATTCTGGAAGAATCGGCCCCCGACCTGCCTGCTCCAGTGGCCGACCCGGTGAAGGATCTTCGAGTCATTGCCGAGCCACTCCAGCCGTCCCTATGGTGCGATACCCTGGCATTGATGGGGATGCAGGCCTACCGGGATTATCCTGGCCAATGGAGTCCTAATTGCCGGTTTGATTACGGGCAGCCGAGTTTTATCTATGGACCCGCGCATATTGCCATTGATGATGACAGCGAAACACAAACTCTCGCCAATGGCGAAACCGTGCATGTCCAACGCGATCGAAAGGCAGAAAAAAAAGCGCTGAAAATTTTGGCTGATACCGGCCTGAAAATCGCCAAAGCCAGCCTTTTCCATAGCCTCTCCTTGCTGCCACAGCCCATTTATGGACTGGCCAACGAAAAAGACTGGGATACCTTCATGAATGAAGGCGTGGAGGCTCTGCGCGGCGCAGGTTGGGGAGTCCACTGGCCAGATGGCTTCCGCCATCATTTTTTGCATATTGATGCCTGGGATATGCAGGTGGACGGGGAAGAAGAAGGCTGGCTCGGTCTTGATGTCGGCATAGTAGTCGAAGGCGAAAGGCTGGCGCTGGCGCCGCTTTTGGGTGGGCTGTTTGCCCGCGATCCACGCTGGCTGAGTCCCGGAGGCTTAACCCGTATTCCCGATGAAGAAGCCATCCATTTGCACACCCCGTCGGGAGTTCCCATTCAAACTGCCGCCCACCGACTCAAACCACTGGTAGGTACCCTTATTGACTTGTTCAGTCTCGGCACTTCGGGACTCATGCGGGTTTCCGCCTATGATGTCACCCGACTGGCCGAAATTACCGATAGTCAGCAATGGCGGAGTGAGGGCATGGATGCCATTCGCAGGCTCAGTAAACGCCTCCCGCAAAGTGGCGAAATACCTCCTGTAGAGCCTCCCCGGGGTTTTGCCTTGCCGCTGCGCCCCTATCAGCAGGAAGGTTTGGCCTGGCTGCAATTTCTCCGCGAGCACAACCTGGGTGGTATTCTTGCAGATGACATGGGGCTCGGCAAAACCGCCCAGACCCTCGCTCACTTATTGCTGGAAAAAGAAAACGGTCGCCTGCAGAACCCCGCCCTGATTATCATGCCGACTTCGCTGATTCATAACTGGCGGGAAGAAGCAGAACGATTTGCCCCCGAGTTGAGGGTGCTATCGCTCCATGGCAAGGAGCGACTGGATCAATTTTCAGAAATATCCCGTCATGATCTGGTACTGACCACCTACCCGCTGGTCTGGCGGGATATTGAACTACTCAAGAACCAGCAATTTCATTTGCTGATTCTCGATGAAGCGCAGATGGTGAAAAACGCTCAAAGTCGCGCTGCCGAGGCTATTCGCGAAATACCTACCACCCATCGCCTGGCACTGACTGGAACCCCTCTGGAAAATCATCTGGGAGAGCTCTGGGCGCAGTTTGATTTTCTCCTGCCCGGTTTTATGGGTGATTTGCGCACGTTTCAAAAAATCTGGCGTGGTCCTATCGAGCGCCATGGTGATGTGGAGCGACTGAACCTGCTGGCCAAACGCGTCCGCCCCTTCATTTTGCGGCGCAAAAAAGAGGAAGTAGCCCAGGAGCTTCCGGAAAAAACCATCATTATTCGTTCGGTGGATATTGAAGGGGCGCAACGCGATCTGTATGAAACCGTACGCAGCGCAATGGACGAAAGAATTCGCCAGGAAATTGCTGCCAAAGGCTTTCAGCGCAGTCAGATTGTAATACTCGATGCCATGCTCAAATTACGTCAGGTTTGCTGCGATCCACGACTATTGAAAAGTGAAAAGGCCCGTAAGGTTCAGGAAAGTGCCAAACTCGCCATGCTGATGGAGATGATCCCCGAACTCCTTGCCGAAGGTCGCCAGATTCTGCTGTTCTCCCAGTTCACGGAAATGCTTGCCTTGATCAGTACACGTCTGGATAAAATGCATATTCCCTATGTACAGCTCACCGGAAATACCCAGGACCGCAAAACGCCGATTGATCGCTTTCAAAAAGGCGAGGTTCCGTTATTTCTGATCAGCCTCAAGGCTGGCGGTGTTGGCCTGAACCTCACAGCGGCCGATACGGTCATTCATTACGACCCGTGGTGGAATCCCGCTGCCGAAAATCAGGCCACAGACCGCGCCCATCGCATCGGGCAGCAGCGTCGCGTATTTGTCTACAAAATGATTGTAGCGGGCAGCATTGAAGAAAAAATCCTGGCGCTGCAGGAGAGAAAAGCCATTTTAGCATCCGGTGTGCTCGACAAGGCGCGCAAGGACAAGCTGCAATTTGGTCCGGATGATCTGGCCTCCCTGCTCGCTCCGCTTCCAGAAAGTCGGCGCTGATGGCACTATACTGGGGTGCATGTAGATTATTTTCGGGACATTCATGCTGAATGATCTCTAACGTAGCAGGAAAAAAGCATGAAACAGCAAGAAGAACAGCGTCGCGACCGCTTCATCATCAGTGGGGCCCTGCATGGAGTAACCGACTCGGCATTGGCAGAACTTAAAGTCTTTGAAGAAATGGGCGGGCATGTAGAAGTGCTACCGGATAAACGCCTCGTCCTGATCCAGTATGATGGTCGATGTGGAGCAGAAGCAGAGGCTAAAATGGTGCAGATTTTAAAAAATGCCGGTGAAAATTGTGATTCCCATGGGGTTATCTGTCACGGCAAGGATCACTGCGAACCGCTGAATTTGCATGTTGGTCCTCTGGCGAAAGATCATCCGCAACGTTCGCACTCCCTTGCAAAACACCTCGGCCGATGGCTTCACATCAAAAAACAATCGTGAAGAAAAGATTGTTGCTGTGGGCTACCTGCATTTTTGCCGTAGCAGGCAGTGCTTATGCAGACAATATTCCCCTTAGTTCGACACAGGAATCCCTGTTGCAGACAGCCGCAGAGGCTTTTTC